>CAYRXL010000096.1:0-6766 GCA_964428295.1 uncultured Alphaproteobacteria bacterium | reverse complement strand
ACAATTCAAGCTATAAATAAAGCATATAATTTTAAATTTAAAATCCTAATATTTACAGGAAGATTTTATGGAAAATGCAATGGCAATTTAAAAAAAATACTAAAAATGGATAACGGTTTAACCAAGAAACAACTAAAGAAATGGGGAGTCAAATATCATAGTTTAATGTTTGGTAAACCGGTCTTTGATGTTTATATAGACGATAAAAATTTTGAATTTAAACAAAATTGGCATAAGAAATTTAATAAGCAAATACTTAAAAAAATTTAAATTTTTGATTATTTATGAAACAAATTACTAAAAGAAAACGTCCCTTTTTAATTGCTGAAATTGGAATAAACCATAATGGATCAGTCGAGTTAGCAAAAAGACTTATTGATCTTGCTAAAAAATATGACTTTGATTCAGTAAAATTTCAAAAAAGAGATTCTGATATTTGTGTACCTGAACACCAAAAGGGAAAAATTAGAAATACGCCATGGGGTGAAATGACTTATTTAGAATATAAACAGAAAATAGAACTTGGAGAAAAGGAATTTAATGAAATTGAAAAATATTGTAAAAAAATAAAAATCGACTGGTTTTGTTCGCCTTGGGATGTAAATAGTTTAAAATTTATGAAAAAATATAAGACAAAATATAATAAAGTAGCATCTGCAATGGTTACTAATTTAAATTTACTCGAATTGATTGCTAAAGAAAAAAAATTAACTTTTATTTCGACAGGTATGTGCGAAACAAAAGATATAGATAATGCAATTAATATATTTAATAAAAATAAATGTGATTTTGTTTTGATGCATTGTGTTTCCACCTATCCTTGTGATGAAAAAAATTTAAATTTAAATTTAATACCGGAATTGAAAAAAAAATATAACAGTATAGTTGGGTATAGTGGTCACGAAACAACTGTTTCACCAACATACTTTGCGTGGTTTCTAGGAGCAGATTATATTGAGAGACATATAACTTTAAATAGAACGATGTACGGAACTGACCAATCAGCTTCACTTTCCGAAGCTGGACTTAGAGAATTAACAAATATTTTGTCAAAATTTCCAACTATGCTTGGCGATGGAAAAAAAACTATCACAAAAGAAGAAAAAGAACTAATACCCAAGTTTAGATATTGGGAAAAATAATTAATCAATTTCTTTCTAAATAATATTTTTACTGAAAAAAAATGAGAATAATTCTAGTTGAATTTTTGTGGCACGCAAAAGAAATTGTTAATAAAAAATCATCTTTTAAAGATGATGTAATTGTTTCATTAGATCCTGAATCAAGTTATTTTTTAAAAACTAATAAAATTTCATATTTTGAAACTTATGAGTTTTGTATTAATAAGGATCTTTGGTCTAGGTATAAAGATATTACAGAACAGAGTATAAAAGTTACTGAGGAATTAGATAAAACCTTATTTAATACTGAAGAAAGATTTAAAAGGTTGGAATGGAAATTATTCAATGATTACTATTACGTATTTAAAATTTCATTTGATCAATTATTTTACTATTCAGAACTTATAACTAAACTCATAGAAAGATTTAGACCTTCAGAAATAATAGTTGCCGATACTGGTAAAATTTTAATCGATAAATATTTTCTAATAGATTCTAGAATAAGTGTTATCAAATATCTTTTAGAAACAATTAAAGATAATAAAAATAAAATTAATTTTGTATTTCAACCTAAAAAAGATAAATCTTTTTATTCATTTTTTTATAATAAAAAAGAATTAATTTTTACTTGTATTGCAAAATTAAAAAATGAAACAAAAAATATTTATTATAAAATAAATTTTCTTACCAATTATTATTTATACAGACCTAAATATTTATCTATTGGTTGTATCGAAATTGATAGATACAAAAAGATTTACCCTAACAATTCCAAGTCTTATATAAACTATCAAAAAGGTGATTTACCTATTAGATTTAAAAATAATAAAATTTTCTTAAAGAATTTTATAGATATTCTAAAAAATAATCCAAAATTTGCAGAGCTAATTAAATATAAAGAAATAAGTTTTGAATTAGTATTTTATGAAATTTTATCAAAATTTGTTAAACAATTAGATTTTTTAATTAAAGAATATAAAAATGTTAAAAAGATAATTGAAAAGACCAAACCTAAATGTGTGATTTTTCAATCATTGGCTCCATTTTATTTGCCAAATGTTCTATTCAAAAAAGCTTGTGTTGATTTTAAAATACCTTTTGCAACATGGTCACATGGAGGCTGCGGATTGACATATTCGATTACTCCATATGATGTTACAGACTTTAGATCATGTAAAAATCATATAACATACGGGCCTTATTTAAGTGATTTAATAGAAGATGAAAAATGTGTTTTAAATAAATTAGATCTCAAAAAGAATCAAAAAATTTTCCCTGTAGGCTCCTTTAGATTTGACTACGACAACAAAAATAAAAAAATTAAAAAAAAAGAAAATAAAAAAATAATTTTTTTTTTAATGGGATTTAATTATAAAAGAAACAATTTCTATTTTGGCCGCAATCGAGAAAGAAGAGAAACTTTACTTTGGGAGTCCATATATGAAATTTTGTGCATACTTAAGAAATTTCAAAATAAATATAATATAATATTTAAAGATTATCCAGAAGGCAGAAAAGGTTTGTGGAAAGGTGTCCTGAAAAATATAGGCGCAGATAAGATTTCTTATATTTCTAAAGAATCTACTGTTAATGATTTATTAAGAATATCCGATTTAAATATTATGCCATGGATAAGTTCCACTTTCTTTGAGGCTTTATATTTTGATTCTGATATTTTTGTATTAGAAGAAGATGTATTTGAAAAACCCTTTAGGCAAGAATTGAAAGATGAAATTTTTTATTTTAACAAAGATGATGAGTTTAAATTTAATTTAGACAAATATTTAGAAGAAGGGCACTTTTATAAATGCAAGAAATATAATTCCAAAAAATATCTGTTAAATTTGGACAATATAAATAATAGAGACAGATTACTAAGTGATGCTTTAAGCAACATAACTAATAATTGATTTATAAGTAAAAATTTTTTTTATGAAAATTACTATTACTGGTGGCAGTGGTTTTTTAGGCTCACATGTTGCAGATGAGCTTAGCAAAAAAGGTCATAGAGTGAAAATTTTTGATAAGAAAAAATCAAAATGGCTTAAGTCAGATCAAGAAATGCATGTGGGAGATATACTTAACTATAAAAAGCTTGAAGCTGCAATTAAAGGATCAGATGTCGTTTATCATTTTGCTGCATTAGCAGACATAGATGAGTCTTTAGCAAAACCAATTAAAAGCGTTAATTACAATATATTAGGAACAGTTTACGCACTTGAACTAAGTAAAAAATATAAAATTAAAAGATTTATTCACGCAAGCACTATTTATGTTCTTAGTGAGGATGGCAGTTTTTATAGATGCAGCAAAAAAGCTGCCGAAGATTATGTTGAAGAATACAGCAATATTTTTAATTTAAATTATACTATATTGAGATTTGGATCATTATATGGTGAGCGGTCGGATAATAGCAATGGAATAACAAACGTAATTAATAATGCGTTGCACAGTAAAGAAATTTCTTATATTGGAAACAAAAAATTTATAAGACAATATATTCATGTATCAGATGTTGCCAAAGCATGTTTAGAAGTGCTTAATAAAAAATATAAAAATAAAAATATTATTTTAACAGGCAAGAAAAAAATTAAAGTACAAAAATTTTTAAAAATATTAGCCGATATATTAAAAATAAAAAAAAAAATAAAATTTTTAAATAAAAAATATATTGGGCATTACACTAAATTTCCATTTACATATAAACCAAAAAAAACTAGTAAATTTATTTTTAAATCAGAGGTAAATTTCAAAGAAGGGTTATCTCAATTGATTAAAAATATTAAAAGAAGTAATAAAATTATATTAAAATGAGAACATGGCATAAGTTTTTTTGGGACAAAAATCCAAAAAATATAAATTTAACTAAAAAAGATGAAAAATTTTCTGACTTTGAAAATGCAATGGAGGGTTATAAAGTAAATAAATATTATGAAAATAAAGAAGAATTTTTTAAAAAATACCTTAACGGAAGATATAAAACCTTTTATTCTTTCTTAAAAAAAAATTTATCAAAAGAAAATATTATTTTATCCCTGGGAAGCGGCAGATGTATAACCGAACTTTCCCTTATGGATAATGGATATAATATTGTTTGTTCTGATTTAGATGTTCCTAGTTGTTATGATCAATCAAAAAAAATATTTAAAGATTATAAATATATTAAATTTGATATTTTAAATGAAGACATAAGTCAAAAATTTAGTTCAATAGTATGTTTTGGTGTAATTTATGCTTTTAATCAAAATGAATTAAATAATTTTTTTAAAAAAAATTCTAGTTTATTAAAAACTGGAGGCACACTAATATTTGATCCAGGAGGGGCTGAAGATAACGTGTTTTCCTTATTTTATGATAAAATATATTTGCCTTTTGAAAATTTATTAATTTCATTTTTTTTAAAATTTTTTAAAAAAAAATATTATTTATATAAAAAACACCAAGGCTACAGATCTTCTAATAAAGAATTAGTAAAACTTGCGAGAGAATATGGATTTAAATTTATTGATATTGAAAAAAGTGATTATTATGAAGAATTTAACAGAAGTAAACTAATAAATTTTTTAATGAAAAATATTCCAATAACAAAAGTATTTTTTGGGATATTTGGTAGACTTTTCCCTTATATCAGAATATTCAAATTTGAAAAATTAGATGAAAAAAATAATTAAAATTATACTAAAAAAACTTGCTAAAAATTTTATAGCAATTGCAAACACAAACAAAATGGGTCGCTACTTTTCAGAACATCTTGCTAAATTTATTTTTAATCAAAAGATGAAAATAAATTATAATAATGTTGATTTATCTTTTTACGTACCTAATCGTTTAAACAAGTATCGTGTAGATACTTTTTCTATTAAAGAACCAGAAACATTAAAGTGGATAGAAAAATTTGAAAAAAATAGCAATTTTTGGGATGTTGGGGCAAATATTGGATTATACAGTTGTTATGCTGCAAAAACAAGAAACTGCAACGTTTATGCATTCGAACCATCAGTTTTTAATTTAGAAATATTAACTAAAAATGTATTTCTAAATAAATTATCTAAAAATATTTCAATAGTTTCTTTTCCCCTGACAGATAAATTGAGTGAAACAGATTTTAAAACAACAATGACAGATTGGGGTGGTTCAATTTCTACTTTTGGTGAAGATTACAAGCATGATGGCAGTAAATTTAAAGAAGTATTTAATTATAAAACTATCGGTCTATCAATGGATGAATGCATTAATATATTAAAAATAAAACAGCCAGATTATGTAAAAATTGATGTTGATGGGATTGAACATTTGATTTTAAAAGGTGGAAATCAAACATTAAATAAAACAAAAAGCGTACTTGTAGAAGTTGATGAAAGTTTTGAATTACAGGTTTTAAAATCTAAAGAATATTTAACAAAAGCTGGTTTTAGACTAAAAGAAAAGCTACATTCTGATTTTATAGAAAAATCAAAATTTAAATCAATTTTTAATCAAATATGGGAAAAATAATATTTTTTTTTATATCATGTTATTAGAACATTTAAAAAATATAAATAGAGTCTCACAAACTAATTACGACAGATCAAAATTTTTGAGATTAGATAAGAATGAAAGAAATGTTCCCTTTTCAAAAAAAACAATTAAAGAAATAAAAAAACTAGTTTCTAGTCAAGTTTTACAAACTTATCAATCAACAACAAAAAATTTAGTAAGTTTAATATCCAAAAAGGAAAAAATTGAAGAAAAGTATATTAATGTTATACCGGGATCTGATAGTGGAATTAAATATTTTTTCGAGATATTTTCTGGTGGAAATAAACCTGCGGCTGCTACAATCTATCCAACTTACGGAATGGTAGAGGTATACGCAAAGATATACAAATATCGTCTTATAAAAATTAATGACAAAAATATTAATATAAAAAAATTATTTAATAATAAATTATCTTTTATTTATATAGCCAATCCAAACCAACCAAGTGGAAAACTTGTACAAGAAAAGGTTATTTTTGATATTATAAAAAAAGCAAGAAATAGAAATATATTTGTTCTTTTGGATGAAGCATACATTGATTTTAGTAAATTTAAATCTATTTCATCGTATATAAAAAAATTTCACAATTTAATTATTCTCAAGACTTTTTCAAAATCATATGGTTTAGCTGGATTAAGGATTGGTTACTTAATAGCAAATCCAAGGTTTAATAAAATATTAAATTGTGTGCGACCAACTTTTGATATTTCACATTTTTCAATTAAAGTAGCAGAATATTTTTTAAAGAATGATAAAATAACAAAATCATATATCGCGCAGGTAAAAAAGTCAAAAAAATATCTTATAGCACAATGTAAAAAAAGAAGTTTGGAATTTAATGATACTGAAGCAAATTTTTTTTATATAAAAATACCAAATAAAAAAATTAAAAAAATATACAATTTTTTATTCTCAAAGAATATTTTGGTACGTACAAATTTTCAAAATAATTTAAAAAAATTAAATAATTCCATAAGAATAACAGTAGGAGATATATCTTTAGTAAAAAAATTTTTTGTTTTTTTCGATAAAGTGTATAAAATAAGATAGATATATGATTTGTGCCTTAATGATTGGACGTGCAGGAAGTTAAGGTCTTCCTGGAAAAAATACTGCTTCAGTCTTA
>CAYRXL010000095.1:2861-7072 GCA_964428295.1 uncultured Alphaproteobacteria bacterium | reverse complement strand
TGCAAATACGGGATTTAAATTCTAATTTGTTATGATTGTATGGATTGCGTCATATCCTAAAAGTGGAAATACGTGGGTGAGAGCGCTCATTTCAACTTATCTGTATTCGGACAAGGGAGAATTTAATTTTAATCTATTAAATAAAATTAATAAATTCACTCAAGAAAAATTTATTTCACCTCTTATAAATTTAAATGAACTTAAAAAAGATCCTCTCAAAATAACTGAGTATTGGAAAAGTGCACAATTAAGAATAAATTTAGATAATCAAATTAAGTTTTTAAAGACTCATAATGCTTGTGTAGCTTATAAAAACAGATGGTTCACAGATGAAACAAATACAATAGGCTATATATATATTGTTCGAGATCCAAGAGCAGTTGCTTGTTCACTTGCGGCCCATTCTGAAATTTCTATAGAAAAAGCAGTTGATGAATTAATAAACGAAGATCATATAGGATATAATGGACCGTACAAATTAGCAGAAACTCCGGGATCATGGAAAATAAATTATATGTCTTGGAAAAAAAGAAAAAAATTTGATGGAATAGTAATTAAATATGAAGATTTAGTTGATAATATAGAAAAAGAGTTTAAAAAAATTTTAGATTTTTTAAATAAGATTATGCCGATTATTGTAGATGATAAAAAAATTTTAAAAACTATTAATTCTTGCAGTTTTTCAAATTTGAGCAAAATGGAAAATGAGCATGGATTTAAAGAAGCTATAAGAAATAAATTTTTTAGAAAAGGAATAAAAGATAGTTGGAAGAATGAATTAAGTCCAGATTTGAGGAAAAAACTGGAAGAAAATTTCAAAAGTGAAATGAATGAATTGGGATATTTATAACTCTTGACGTCAAAAAGGCTTTATATAATAATGTTTTTTTTAAAGCGGGAGTAGCTCAGTGGTAGAGCGAAACGTTGCCAACGTTTAGGTCGAGGGTTCAATTCCCTTCTCCCGCTCCACTTTTTTCATGTTGGTTAGTTTTTTATCGCAGTGTGATCGCAATCGTTCACATCGTAGTCTTAAAATAAAAGGATAAAACGATTAGTTACATTAGAAAGATGGGAAAGAATTGACATTGTCTAATTCGCATAAGGACGTTAATTGCACGAAGTATGAACAATGTTTTGTGAAATATATGTGGAATATTTACAAAATTTAAAAGCTTTAAATTTAAATTATTATATAACAAAGATTAATGAAAACAATATTTTATAACATCATAGTATTTTTATTATTATTAATCTTAGGAGAAGCGATATTTGGTTACTGGTTTACAAAAGATAATTTTGGAATTTACATGAGAAAGGAAAGAAATAAGAATTGGAAAACTATCTCCAGCTTTAATAACACAAAATACGATTTCTTTTATAAAAGAAATTTCTATGGTTTTAGGGGCGACGAATTTGATCCAAAAAAAGTTCAAATTATATTTGAAGGCGGAAGTACAGCTAATCAGAGATATACTCCTGGAGAGTTTACAATCGTGGGCCAATTAAATAAAAAATTTGAATCTGATAAAATAAATATAAAAATTTATAATGCAGCGACTGATGGAAAATCTCTTAGAGGAATTATATATGATTTTGTTCATTGGTTCCCAAAAATTAATAATTTTAAACCCAAATATGCAATTTTTTATCTTGGAATTAATGAGCGAATGCTAGCTGATCAAATTGAAGAAAAAATGTATGACTTACACATACAAGAAAAAAAGATTGCTAGAATTAAAGATTATACAAAAAATAATAGTTTTATTTATGATAAATACAAAACAATGACGAATAAATACTTCCCTAAGGATACTGGAGGTTATTTTTTTAATAATGAAAAATTGTATAATAACTTTACTTACACAAATTATAAACAAGCAAAAAATTTAAAAAGAGAAATTTTTGATGAAGATAATAAGATAGTTGAGCAATTTGAAAAAAGACTGTTAATTTTAGAAGATATAATGAAATCAAATAACTTGATACCTATTTTCATAACCCAAGTTGCATACGATGGACTAAGTGATCAAAAATTATTTTTAATTAATGAAAGTCTTAAAAAATTTTCAAAAAATAAAAATTACCATCTAATTAAGTTAGACGAAATAATTGAAATGGAATTATATGATTTTTATGACAATGTACACACTACACCAAAAGGGTCGAAAAAAATTGCTCATACAATATATCCTTTGTTAAAAAAAATATTCACTAATTGAAATAGTGACGTTAAAATCGGTTTGATCGCAGTTGGAGTGTAATTTTGTCCATTGGACTAAAAATAAGTGTTGAAATACAATGCTCCAATGTAGAGCGAAACGTTGCCAACGTTTAGGCCGAGGGTTCAATTCCCTTCTCCCGCTCCAATTTTTTTACGATTAGTCAGCCAATGGTATTTGGCCATTAGTTTTTTTAGGAATTTTCATTGCAGTTTGTTTTTTTCTTACAATCTGATAGTGAGCAGGTTTAGGAGGTTGATTTGTAAAGTCGTATTTTGGCCAACGATTTTGAGCATAATAATTTGATTGTTCGGTTTTCCCAACCGTTGGCATTAAATAAAATTTAAATCCATAATATGCATCCCAAAAAAATTCACCTGTACGAATTCCTCTTATAATACGTCTTATTACAAAACTTGGATTAAATAATATGCATTTGCTGAAAAACTTTTTCATATAAGTTTGAATAAGACTGTATGTTAAATTTTCATGAGCAAAGAGATCTTTAGAAGTGTACATAGTGTATTCATCCCAATCAAATGATCGGATCAATTTTTTATCAACATAATTGTTGAACATAACAGTTCCAGGAAACGCAACACAAATACTACATGTCATCATATCTAGCGGTAGAGTTCGTGCCAGCTCAATAGTATCCTGCATACTTTCTTCAGTGTCAGCGGAAAGTCCTACCATGAAGTATCCATTTGTATCTATACCGGCAGAGCGAGCGCTTTTAACTGCTTTTCGCGCCTGTGCTACTGTTGCGCGTCCACCTTTACCAAAGGCTTTTAATACTTCATCATTACCTGATTCAAATCCAAATGAAACACGATAACAACCTGATTTTCTTAGAGTACGAAAAAGTTCATCATCTGCGCTTTCCACACGTATTCCATTAGTGCAGGTCCATGCCATATCCACACCGGTTTCAGTGATTGTTTCACAAACTTGTTTTGCCCACTTTTGGTCTGAAGTAAAAATATCATCCGCTAAAAAAAATTCTCGATATCCAAGTTCATGCATGTATTTGACTTCTTCAGCACAGCGTTTTGGGGTTTTTTTTCTATAACCAAGAGCTAATGTAATTTTACTTGCACAGTAATCACACTTATAAACACACCCACGTGAAAATTCAGCATTAGCCACAGGAAATCTTTTTGCTAAAAGCCTTGACATTTTGTAATAGTCCTTAATGTTATAAAGATGCCAAGCTGGTAGTGGCAAATCATCAAGATTTGCTATAGGCAATCTTTGCTTTGTTGAAAGTACTTGGTCTTCATCACGATATGAAATTCCAGGTATTTTATTCATAGGTATACCATCGCATATATCTCTGAAAGTATAATCTGATTCACCAATTAATACTGCATCAAGCATAGATTCCTTTATGGTTTCTTCTGGTAGTGCGCTTGGGTGTGCACCTCCACCAACAACAAGAATATTTTTTGATATGTCTTTTACCAAAACACTAATGTCACGTAATTGATTCATTAATGGTGTTGTTGCGGTAATACCAACTATATCAGGCTTATTTTCAAGTATGGTATTTTTTATTAATTCAAAATTATATGGACGCCAAGACATATCTAATATTTTTACTTTATGATTATTTTGTAGAGCTGTTGCTGCAATTGTAGCCAATCCCAATGTCGGCATAATAGGATTTACTATTGAGGCTTTAGCTCCTCCATAGCTTGGTGTATAGGATGGGTTAATCAAAAGTACGTTGGCCATTCTTAAAATATTATATTAAGTTTTTTTAAATATCTATATTTATATTATTAAAATTTAGGTTGAGGGGTCAATTCCCTTCTACCGCTTCAATATATCTCAATGTTTCCATTTCTTTAATGAATAGAACTCTAATTTTTTTTCCATTTCAGATAATTTATCAAAATGACATCTTAACACAGTATTTCCACTTTTAGGATATGAAGCTATCCAAATTATCATTTATTAAATTTATTCCAGGCTGTTTGATAATGAGAA
>CAYRXL010000095.1:640-2851 GCA_964428295.1 uncultured Alphaproteobacteria bacterium | reverse complement strand
ATTAATTATAAAAACAAATCAATTATTCCCGCGAAGGACGATATTTTTGAATGTATTATTGATAGTATAACTAAGATGGGTGTAATTGCATATTTAGATTACAAGGATACAGATGAATCGACAATTAAAGAAAGTCCTTTACTATTTATTCCATAAAGAGAAAAAAGTAATTTTGCTTCAACATGAGATGCATATTCATGCACAAGTATTCCTTTGCCTCCAATGGTAGGTTTAGGTGAGGAAAGTATTTTCCAAGTATTATTCGGCTCATTTTCCTTTTGACTTAAATTTCCTGTTGCGGGAGAGTCATCGACTACTACTAAAGTTTCTTCATATAGAATTTTAGCTATTGCAGTAAGCTCTTTTAAATGGTGTACAGCAGACGGAAGTGGATATTGCCAATCTACATCAAAGGAATCTAAATAAAACATGGATACTCTTATTTTTTTTTCAAAAAAATTTTTAGAAATATTATTTAAATATCGAACACTATCACTTGTTGTGATTTCCACATTATTACTGACAACTTCTTTGCAAACTTTTGTAGATTTTGGGTTAATATCTACAGTATATACCTTTGAATTTTTTCCTCTCGATAGCGTGTATTTATCAAACAGTAAAGTACTTTGTCCGTCTAAAAAATTATCTTTTACTCTCAAGCAGCCTGTTTCTACTATTATGATTGGATCAGGTAGAGCATCTAGATATTTGAAAATTTTTCTAAAAGAAATTTCTCTTTCACCTAACTTTGAAGCTATATTATCGAACCATTTATAAAAATCTAATTTAACACTCATCTAAATATGCTATCAAAATGAATATAATGAATAAAGAAAAAGATATAAAAATTAAAATTTTTTCACTACGTACGCAAATAAATATAATGGTTTAATTACTAACTAATCGAGTAGTTTTCTTTTAGCTTTTTCATATTCTTCTTTTGTTAAATCTCCATCTTTGTGCATCTCTTTTAGCTGTTTTAATTCGGTCGCTAAACTATTTGAACTACTCGAAGTATTGTCAGAGTTTATAATTTCAGCATTGATAGTATCTACGCCTTTACAATTCTTTTCCTGCATTAATTTAATTAAATGAAAATTTCTATTATTTGCAGCTATTATTGCCTTGTCTGCATTTGATAATGTTTTCGCCCAAGCTGGCCAAAACAACATAATTCTTGCTGTGTTACCTCCGGTAGCTGTTTTAGCATATTCCGCGTCTCTTTTCATTTTACGTGTTTCTGCTATTTCATTTTTCAATTGTTCGCAATTTAATTTTTCGTCGCCAGGAACAGTCACCTCCACAACAGTAGGTTTTGCACATGAGTTCAATAAAATTATTTTTAAAATTAAAAATGAAAAGAAGAAAAAATTTTTCATAAAATTACTCTACTACAAATTATTCAAGGCCAAGAGTGTTTTTTTTTGAGATTTGACTCAAAATAAGCCTTGAAATACAATACATTAAAATAGTTAAGTTTTACAATAATTCATAAAATTTATGCAAATTGAAGTCTCAATTATTATTCCAACAAAAAATAATCAAACACAACTAAATTATTGTTTAGAGAGTATTTTAAATTCTGAAAAAAATTTTACTTTTGAAATAATTATAGTAGATGACCATTCAGATAAGGCAATTGTAGTTAATAAAGATAATATAAAGGTTATTGTAAATAAAAATTTCAAAGGACCGGCGGGATCTCGTAATTATGGATCTCAAATTGCTTTAGGAAAATATTTATTTTTTATTGATTCAGATGCAGAAGTAGAAGGTAGGGCATTACAAAGATTGTATGATTCTGTGTCCACAGAAGGAATCGATGCTGTTTTTGGTTTATATTCAATAAACTATCCTTACAAAAATAAAAATTTTTTAGGTGAGTACAAAAATTTATATTGGCATTTCAAATTAATATCATTAAGCAAAAATACTTATCTAATTAATACTGCTATTTTTGCTATATCAAAAAATTTGTTTATCGAAACTGGAAAATTTAATGAAAAATTAAAAGTTGGAGAAGATATAGATTTTGGTGAAAGATTATATAAAAAAAATAAAAAAGTTCTTTTAAACAAAAAAATTTTTTTCAAGCATCATAAAACTTTTATAAATTTTTTTAGTTTTATTAAATATCATTTTATTAATTCATTTAAAGTTTCAAAAATATTAAAAAAAAATAATACAAAAAAAATATACCACAAACTGTTT
>CAYRXL010000095.1:0-630 GCA_964428295.1 uncultured Alphaproteobacteria bacterium | reverse complement strand
TTTTAATAATTTTTTTATTAATTTACTCTCTATTTGATTTTTCATATTTTTTAATTACATGCCTTATTTTCATGATAATAATTTTTTATAATATAAATAAAAGATTATTTTATTTGTTTTACTTTGAAAGGGGATTGATTTTTTCTATAAAATCCAGTTTAGTCTATTTTATGGAAAATTTAATTTCGCAGTTTGCAATAATATTTTCTTTGTTATATAAATTTATAATAATTTTTAGAAATAAGGAAAATGAACTTAAAAGATAAACTTAGTTATACAAGCCGTATTATAAAAAAATCTGGTCCACCAATACAATTAACTTTTTTTTTAACTTCCAGATGTAATTTACGCTGTGAACATTGTTTTTATTGGAAAGAATTAGACTCTGATCATAGTCATGAATTATCACTTGATGAAATTAAAAATATTGCTAAATCTTTACCAAGATTGCTTGTTCTTTCCATAACAGGTGGAGAGCCTTTTGTAAGAAAAGATATTTCTGATGTTGTAAAAACTTTTACTGAGGAAACTAGAGTTCATATAGTTACCATTTCTACAAATGGTTTTTATATTAAAAGAATGCAGGAATATATACCTAAAATGCTTTCAGAAAATCCTGATACAAATATA
>CAYRXL010000094.1:1314-7081 GCA_964428295.1 uncultured Alphaproteobacteria bacterium | reverse complement strand
TGATGTGATACCTACCTCTATTAAAAAAGTAGGTGGGAAAATTTCATTTCACGGAATGCCTGTGGACCCAGGCAATTTGCTATTGTTAGCAAAAATAAATACTACTAATATTATTGGTGTTCCAGGATGCGCCAAATCTCCAAAAACAAACGGTTTTGTTTGGGTGTTAGAATATATCTGCTGTAACAGAACAATAAATAAAACTGTTGTAGCTGAGATGGGAATAGGCGGCCTACTTAAACATTCATATATTAGGTAACTTTATTTTTATATGAAAAAAAATCCTAAAATTACAGCAATATTATTAGCCGCAGGAAAATCAGAAAGAATGGGATTTTCAAACAAAATGCTTTTAAAAATTAAAAAAAAACCCATTATTACTCATTCTTTGGATATGATAACTAAATTATAAACATTACTAATAACTATGATGTTCATGTAATAATTAATAAATTTTTTTCCAGCGGAATGTCTACATCTATAATAGAAGGTATAAAATATTGCGAAAAGAATACAGATGGGATCCTTGTTTGTCTTGGAGATATGCCATTCATAAATACTAAACTAATTAATCGTATGTTGAAATTATTTTCAGACAAAGAATTAAAAACTATAATATATCCTATTTTCAGAAAAAAAAGAGGAAATCCAGTTCTATTCAGTTCTCACTTTTTTTCTGAGATAAAATTATTAACCGGTGATGTAGGAGCAAAAGACATCATAGAAAACAACCAACTTCATGTAAAAGAACTGAAATGTCAGACAAACGCAGTAATTAAGGATATAGATACAATAGAAGATATGGATACATTTTAAGATATTAGATAAAATTATAATGATTAAAGGAAGAAGTAGACAAAGCCATGCAACATGAATATAACTTTTCATTTTTTATCCACATGGTCAGTAAACTATGAAATATTAACTTTTACTTTATCTAATTAGAAGGAGTTTTAAAAGTTGAGTTACAAGGCAGTACTATGGGATTTCGGTGGAGTTATTACTGAAAGCCCATTTAAAAAAATAGAAAAATTAGAAAAAAAACTTTGTATACCTTTAAATAGCGTAAGAAAAATAAATAGTATTAATCCTAATTCTAATGCTTGGGCTTTGTTAGAAAGAGGAGATATTACACTCAAAGAATTTGAACTTCTATTTGAAAAGGAAGCATCAAATCTAAACTTAACTCCTCTAAAAGCCAGGGATGTTTTATCTTGTCTGTATGGAAAAGTTAAGCCTGAAATGATTAGCACCCTAAAGATTATAAAAAAAAGCTACAGATGTGCATGTATTACAAATAATATACCTGAAATTGAAAAATTTATTAAACCAAACAAAAATATGGTATTAGCTAATGAAGCATTACAACTTTTTGAAATAGTTATTCAATCTAGGCATGAGAAAACCAGAAAACCAGAAAAAAGAATATATGAAATTACTTTAGAAAAATTAGGTCTTAAAGCTGAAGAAATAATATTTTTAGATGATTTAGGAATAAATTTAAAACCAGCAAAAAAACTAGGGATGAAAACTATTAAGGTAGAAAATTCATACAAAGCTATAGAAGAACTAAGAAAATTATTAAATATTAAAATACTTAATAGTTAAATTTCACAAGGAGAATTCAATGGAAAAAATAATTTTTAAAGATTTAACAATAAGGGCAGTAAATATACCTTTAAAAAAGCCTATAGTTTCTCATTTAGGTACTTTCGAAAAATGGCCTTATATATGCTTGGATATACATACTAATACAGACATAATTGGAAAAAGCTATATTGGTCCTTATTTGGTAGAACAATTACCTTCCATATCATCCTGTATAAAGGCACTATCCAACAAATTTATTAATAAAGAAATTTTACCTAGTAATTTTTTTGACGAGGGAATGCGATCAATATCTTTATTAGGTTACAAAGGCACAGGACTTTACGCGCTTGCTTCCCTTGATATAGCTTTTTGGGATGCTCATGCAAAAGCTGCAAATGCACCATTAGCTAAAGTTTTGGGTGGTTCCTTAGAAGCCATAAAGGCTTATAATTCTAGAGGATTATGGCTCATAGATATAAAACAGATTGCACATGAAGCAGAAGCTTTAATGAAGGAAGGTAATTTTAATGCAATAAAACTTCGCATAGGAAGGGAAACACTAGAAGAAGATATACTTGCATTTCAAGAAGTAAGGCGAGGAACACAAAAAAATATGAAAATTTTTTCTGATTTTAACCAAAAATATACTTTATCTGAGGCTATGATAAGACTCAGCAAGTTAGATGATTTGGGTTTTGAATGGTTTGAAGAACCGATAAAATTTGACGATTTAGAAGGTTATTCAAAACTATGCTATCTATTAAAAACACCAATCATGATAGGAGAAAACTTTCATGGTCCAAAAGATGTAAAACTAGCGTTAGAAAAGAATGCCTCAGACATGATCATGCCAGATCTAATGAGAATAGGAGGTGTAACAGGATGGTTAAGAGCTGCGGCCATAGCCGAATCATATGACATAAACTTCTCTACTCATCTTTTTCCAGAAGTATCATCTCATTTAATGTCAGCCACTCCAACATCAGATTGGCTCGAATGGACTGATTGGGCCAATCCAATTTTAAAAGAGCCTTATAAAATTAAAGACGGTTACATAATAATACCAGACAAACCCGGGACAGGAATTGATTGGAATGAAGATTCTCTTGAAAAATATGCAGTTGATATATAACCGTTAGCTTTACAAAAATCCTTACCTTCTTCGAACAATATAATTTTATGGAAACAGCGTCCCATTTATATCTGCTCCTTCAAAATTAGCATCTTTAATTACAGCTTCTCTAAAATCTGCGTTTTTCAAGTTTGCTCCCGTAAAATTAGTTCTCTTAATATATGCACCCCGCAAAACAGCTCCTTCTAAATTAGCTCTAGTAAAATTTGTATCCGTTAAATTTGCTCTTTGTAAATTTGAGTGAACTTTACTCTTTTCTTGCTCTAAAATTCCCAAATTAGTTCCTCTAAATTTTGAATCACTCAAATCCGACTGCTCCAAGTCTACTCCCATAAGGTTTTTTTCAGAAAAATCAGCTTCAGACAAATCACAATTCTGACACTTTAAAGTAACTAGAACATTACTTAGATCCTCTTCATTAGCAGCATAACAAATCGCGGAAAATAAAAAAGAAAATACAAAAACTATTTTAACTATGACAACATTTTTTATAATAATACTCTTTAAACTTTGCTCCATTTCAGATTATTCTATCCAATTATAAAAACAATTATCATGACTTAATTAAATTTTTGGAATTTTAGTAAGTCTTTTATATCATCTGCAAGTGCTTCTTTTGCATACACTGGCATTTTATTATTAACCCAATCTTTTAATAAATTCCTAGTCAAGTCGCATATAGTATTATATAAAATACTTCTTACTTCTTCTCTATCAATAGAATTCTCTTCTTTGAGTTTTTCTCTTCTATTAATATCTCCTATCCTCTTAATACTCTTTATACCAAGACGATTCTGCATATCTTTAAGTGAGCTGTCACCATCAATAGACAAACTTTGATCTTTTATATTCAGACCTAATCTATCTTTTTCTTTTCTATTTGTTTTTTTTCTTTCAGGTTTTTTAATTTTGCCCTTTCTAATGTTCTTTTCGTCTTTGCCAACTTTTTCAGCCTCCTCTATAAGGTTCTTTATTGAACTACCAAGGCTTGAAATATTATCCTTAGATTTTACTGACATTTTACACTCATTAATCTTTTAATCCCTTACTATTTTTAATCTTTAAAATTAATATCAGACATTAAACTTAATGATTTTTCTTTGTAAATCTTTTCATTTA
This sequence comes from uncultured Alphaproteobacteria bacterium, assembly GCA_964428295.1. Taxonomy (GTDB): domain Bacteria; phylum Pseudomonadota; class Alphaproteobacteria; order TMED109; family TMED109; genus CAYRXL01. The sequence goes on along the minus strand of CAYRXL010000094.1, from coordinate 3,240 downwards.
TGTGACCTTTTTCATATAATTCTTTTATAGCCTTCAGTTTTTCTTCCACTTTAATTAATTCTTTTTCATTAGAGCTATAGTCTCTTATATTTTTACTTTTTCTTGATTTATATAACTCATAGATAGTCAATAGTAAAAACAATAGTACTATAATAATACATACGACCAAAATATCTTTAGGTACAACTAAAATTAATTTATTGTACTCATCTAATAAAACTTGAATAATTTGCATAATAACCTTACTTTAATACATTAATTAAGCATTACAATTAATTTTAGATTAATACAAACTTCAATTTATATAAAGAAATAGCTTACTAATGGCAACAAAACTAATTATTTTATGCATATTTTATTTTTCATATTTTAATTTGTATGCTGGGCCATTTTCTGCCATGGATAGTGGTGCATTATCTGATGAACTAACTTCTAAACCAGCAGCTAAAAGAAATGCACCTACATCAGAAAGCCTTGATCAATCAAAAGATCTACTAGATTTCAGTAAATCTGATGTTTGGGAAGTATTGCAACAAGAGTATTTAGGAGATAATGCTAGAGTTTTGTTTGATCCTAATGTAAGGGTAATAATGCAAGACATTGTTGAAGAACCGCATGAGGTATCTTTAGTAGTAAAGTTTCCAGAATATTTAAAAAACACTAAAGAGGTAGCAATTTTTGTAGAAAACAATCCTATACAACTAGTAACAAAAATCTTTCCATACAGAGAAATAGAAACAATAGGTATGAATATTAGACTAGAACAAGATTCTCCAGTAAGAGCTGCAGTCTTAAATGAAAAAGGAGAATGGCACATAGGATCTAAAATAGTTTTTGTTAGCAGTCCAGGAGGATGCTCCTTGCCAGCATGCGATCCAACAGTGGAAGAATGCATTAAATCTGATATAGGTCAAATAACTTTAAAAGAACATAAAAGAACTGGTGGTGCTTGGAGAGTCAAAATGAAAATTAATCACCCTATGGATACAGGACTGGTTAATGATTTAAAAACTGGAGAAATAATACCAGAATATTAAATAAGATCGATTTAATTTACCGATGAATTAGGACCCGTAGCTGATGCTCAAACCTTTGGCGCATTATCTACCGACCCAGTATTACTAATTGATTTTAAAAGAGAAGTAAGGGGTCTGAATATTAATGCATCAGACTCTAAAGGGATATCCTACAGACAAAAGACTAAGCCAAATCCAAATACATCTTAGTTAATATCTTAACAATTTGAGAGTTTATGAAAAAGAAAGTAGCAATAGTTACGGGAGGCAGTAAAGGACTTGGAGCTGCAATATGTAAAAAGTTTTCTAAAAATCAAATCTCATTATCGATAATCTTTAAAAATGATATCGAAGCAGCTAATAGAGTTGCCAAGCAGTGTAGAGAAAATGGTGTAGAAGCAATTGCCATAAAAGCTGATGTTAGTGATTCCTTACAATGTAGATCTGCAGTAGAAAAAACTGTTAAGAAACTTGGAAACATTAATATTTTAATTAATAATGCTGGCATGACTAAATTTGTTGACTTTAAAGATCTTTTTGGATTGTCTGAAAATGATTTTTTAGATATTTATAAAACAAATGTAGTAAGTGCATTCATGATGATTAGAGAATCAGTAGATTCTTTAAGAAAAACAAAAGAACCTAAAATAGTAAATATTTCTTCTGTAGCTTCTATGGGATTAGGAAGTTCAATTGCCTATGCAACATCTAAAGGAGCACTAAATACTTTAGGTGTTGCATTAGCGCGCACACTATCACCAGAAATAGTTGTTAATACTATATGCCCTGGATATATAAAAACTACTTGGTGGGGAGGAGATGACGAAATAGAAAGGAAAGCAATAGAATATGAGAAAGCAGTTCCATTGCAACGCTCTGCCAGCCCCGAAGATATCGCTGAAGCGGTATT
>CAYRXL010000094.1:835-1304 GCA_964428295.1 uncultured Alphaproteobacteria bacterium | reverse complement strand
AGTTTGTAAACACACCTCACTTAATAACTGGTGAAACTCTTTTGGTAGATGGTGGGTATCATTTAAAAGCTTAAATAGTTTGTTTATACGGCCACAGTAGTTGCTTTATCTTCTTCAGTCGAATCATTTACTTCGTCAGCAGCGTCTTTATTTTTTTTATCTTCTTTAATCACAGGAGGAGGTATCATCGAAAAATCAAATTTAGATTTTTTATCTACACCCCTAACTATCTCTTGAGCATTTTGGAGATCTCTAGCATCAATATACATATAGAGTCTCATGTCTTTAAGCATAGAATAGCCTCTTAGTAAGGATATTGATCCTTTTTTAGACATGTATAATGATACCATCACCCAAGATGCCAAAAACAACCACCACTTTATAGAGCCCAAAAGAATATATGTTGCCATCAATAGAAATAGAGGTGTATATAGTCTTTGATGCATTAACCAAACTGGAGGAAGTACAC
>CAYRXL010000094.1:270-825 GCA_964428295.1 uncultured Alphaproteobacteria bacterium | reverse complement strand
TGCTAATATAGGATCATTATCTTCAATTAAATTATATGTATGTTTTGGTCCTCTAAATACTTCAAATCTTTTAAATGAAGAAACATCTTCAATTTTAACTTCTTTAAATTTCTCAAGCACATCATTAGTTTCTTCAGGAGATATTTCAATAAACTCACAACCTAAAGGCTTACTGGAATTTATATGAAAAAAAGATTCATTTCTATAAATAGTAATTAAAGTTTTTTCCTCTACTTTTAGCTTTTTATTTAGCTCTTTAACATCATTTCTATAAGGAACAGAATCGAGAGCAACCAGAATATCATCTTTTCTTAGCATAAGACCAAATGCATAATTACTTCTTCTCATTAGATTGATTTTAAGAAGTGGTCTTAGTGAATTCTGATCCTGATTAGCATCACTTTGATTATTTTTTTCTTCCATTTTTTTCTTACCTAAATCAAGTTGATTTATGGATATTTTATATACGAACTATCCTTAAAAGATCTGGCTAACTCACCGCTTTGATTAGCTAAGTTATTAATTGTTTTATTTTTTGATTGGATTTTAGTTCCT
>CAYRXL010000094.1:0-260 GCA_964428295.1 uncultured Alphaproteobacteria bacterium | reverse complement strand
ATTAACAGCTTTAGCCAAATCATTAAAATTTTTCGACATTTTATTCTGATTGGAAGCTATTTTCTTTAACACCTTAGTTCCAGAGGCTTTATCTGCCATGGAAGCTATTTTTTTACTCATTTTAGATTGAGATGTCTTTAAATCTTTGACAATTTTACCCAATGATGAAGTATTGTTTTTATTCATCGTTTTAAGAGATCCAGCTAAATTATCAGAAATCTTTGTTAGTTCACTTACAACAAGTTTATTCGTATCACTAA
>CAYRXL010000093.1:0-7195 GCA_964428295.1 uncultured Alphaproteobacteria bacterium | reverse complement strand
TACAAGTTCTATTATTGTTCAGGCAGGTATATTGATAGATAAAATTGAAAGTTTTGGTGGTATGACTAAGTCTATAGAGGAAGGATTTCCTAAAAGAATGATTGAAGAAGCTGCTACAAAAAAGCAGTCTAGAATAGATAAAGGGGAAGAAATAGTAATAGGAGTTAACAAACATGTAAGTACTGATGAAGATGACTTTAGCATACTGGACATAGACAACAGTCTGGTTCTTGATAAGCAGGTAAAAAGGATTGAAGAACTTAAATTAAAACGTGACAACAACCTGTTACGTAAATCTATTGATCAGCTAATCAAAGCTGCGAAAAATTCTAATATAAATTTATTGAAATGTACAATAGAGGCTGTAAGAAACAGGGCAACTATAGGGGAAATCTCTTTAGCTTTAGAGGAAGTGTTTGGAAGATATGACACAAAACCTAATTTTATTAAAAATATATATGAAAAAAATTTTAAGGGGGATCAAAATTTTGCCGATATAAAAAAATCACTAGATAAAATCACAAAACAACAGGGTAAAAAACCAAAGGTTTTAGTTGCTAAGCTAGGGCAAGATGGGCACGATAGAGGGGCTCGGGTTATAGCATCCTCGTTTTCAGATATGGGTTTTAATGTAGTGCTAAGTAAGCTATTTCAGACGCCAAAGGAGATAGCAAGTAATGCAATTGATGAAAATGTAGATATAATAGGAATTTCTAGTCATGCAGCTGCTCATATAACATTGGTAACAGAATTAATTAAGCAGTTAAAAAATAATAGCTCAAAAGAATATATTGTTATTTGTGGGGGAGTGATTCCAAAAAAGGATTACAAGGCTTTACAAAAAGCAGGAGTTTCAGCAATTTTTGGTCCTGGAACCAATATACTTAAAGCTGCTAGTCGTGTAATAAATTTAATAAAATATGGAAGGGGGGCTAACCTATAAAGAGTAATATTACTAGTTTAATTTTACAGTAATCCATTTTTCATCATTATTTCTGATAAAATTAACTAATATCTTATAATTCTTGTTAAGTAGTTTTTCATTTAGCATTGTTTTAAGGGATGTAGGGTCTGTGAGCGGTGTCATATCTATTTCTATAAGAATATCTCCTTTTTCAAAGATTTTTTCGCTATTGGTAATACCTGTTATAATTAGTCCTCTTTGGTTTTTAGTAATAGAGTAAGCTCTGGCGGTTTGACTATTGAGAGAGACTACTTTAATTTTTAGCTCATCTATATACACTTCTGTCTGGTCTGAATTTTTTTGATAAAAATCCAATTCTCCAAACTTTATCCTAAAATTATCATCGTTGTTTTTTAATTTAATTCTGTTTTGGCAAAATTCCATATTTTTAAAATTATTAAAAACACAATTTTTTAACATCAACTCTAAATAAGAGATGTCTTTGCACTTGTAGTCCTTTGTATCTGTGGTTTCTAATGTTGAAACATAAGTATATGGTTGGTTTTTGTTAATATTTTTAATTTTTATTATTCCACTTCCTATTAAGTATCCATAGAAATTTATTGCATTTAGTTGAATATATAATTTATTTAATTCTTTGTCTGTATTATTTATTATTTCAAATGTAACATAACAAACCCTTTCAACTTGTGTTTTACCAATAACCATTATTTCAAGCATTTCAGATGCGTTGCCTTTATTCGTTTCAATGCTGAAAAATAATACAACGCTTATAATAATCTTTATTAAGATTTTTTTCATTATAAGTTGTATATTGTCTTTATATGCCTCTCTACAAAATCTAATCTATCTTGTCCCCAATATACCTCATTATCAAAGATGAATGATGGAATGCCAAAAACATTTTTACTAATCGCTTCTTCTGTATTTTCAATAAGAATCTTTAAAATTTCTTCCGTGTTTGACAATCTTTGTAATTCCTTACCGTTAAATCCTGATTTTGTTGCTATTTTAATTAGTGTATCTATATTATCGATATTTTTTTCGTATTTCCAGACAGCGTCACAATAGTTTTTTGCTAAATTTAATGAATGTAATTTGCCTTCAGACTTATCTATAAGTTTTGCAGATATTAGTATCTTACTGGATTGAATGGGATTTACAGGAAAAAATTTTGGTTTAAGATTCATTTTTACTTTCAAAAATTCTTTCCATCTTCTAAGTTCATTTAATCTATTTGCCTGAACGGCTTGAGGTCTTTCAGCAACTAACTTTATTCCTTGCCTATTGAATAAAGTGAAAATATCTAGAGGTTTTAAGTCTATATATAAGTTGTATTTCTCTTTTATCTTTACAACCCTAGGCATGCTAAAGAATGTCCAGGGGGAGGCGGCTGCCATAAAAAATATAAGATTTTTACTCAAAGATTTTCTCCATTTGATGATAGTTAGTGGTTAGATCTGTTAATATTTGATCCACTTCCTCCATTTAAAAAGTCTAAATCACATCCTTTGTCTGCCTGTTGTACAGACTCTATATATAGTTTAGTCCATCCTCGTTTGTATTTTTTGGTCTGTGGTTTCCAACGTTTAAGTCTATTTGTCATTTCTTCATTACTTATATGTAAGTGTAGTTTTCTTGCCTTCACGTCTAATTCTATCACATCTCCATCTTTTACTATGGCTAAAGGACCTCCTACTGCTGATTCAGGAGACACATGAAGTACTACTGTTCCAAAGCTAGTTCCTGACATTCTTCCATCTGATATCCTCACCAAATCTTTTACTCCTCTTTTAAGTAATTTTGCAGGCAGTGGTAAATTTCCAACTTCAGGGATTCCTGGATAGCCTCTTGGTCCAGCCCCCTTCAAAATCATAACAGATTTTTCATTGATCTTAGTTTTTGGACTATCAAGTCTTTTGTGAAGATCTTCTATGTTTTCAAATACAACGGCTTTTCCCTTGTGTTTCATTAATTTAGGGCTAGCTGCTGATATTTTTATTACTGCTCCGTCAGGGGCAAGGTTACCTTTTAGCACAGCTGTTCCTGCACCTATGTTTATTGCGTTTCTAACATGACAAATAACTTTCCTATTAAAATTTTTAGCATTCTTAACATTTTGCTCAAGTGTTTTGCCTGTAACAGTTTTAACTTTCTTATGGAGGTGATTGATTATTTCTTTCATAACAGCAGGAAGCCCCCCAGCATAACAAAAGTCTTCCATTAAGTAGTCACCTGAAGGTTTAAGATTTAAAATAAATGGAACCTTTCTTATTAGTTTATCAAAATCATCCAATTCCAATTTTACGTTAATTCTTTTGGATATTGCTAACAAATGAATTATTGCATTGGTGGAACCACCTATCGCAGCATTAATTTTTATTGCATTTTCAAAAGCTTCTCTTGTTAAAATTTTAGACAGGGTTAAGTTTTTGTAAACATTCTTTACTATTTGTATTCCAGCCATTTCAGAAAGTGCATAACGTCTTGAATCTACTGCAGGGTATGATGACATTCCAGGCATTTGTAATCCTAAGGCTTCTGCCATAGATCCCATTGTAGATGCAGTTCCCATAACCATGCAATGTCCAGCGCTCCTCGCCATAGCTGCCTCAGCTTCAGCATAGTCTTTTTCTGAGATTCTTCCAGCTCTTAAATCATCAGTTAGCTTCCATAGATCTGTTCCAGAACCTATTTCCCTTCCATTATACTGGCCGTTAAGCATAGGTCCTCCCGATATCAAGAGAGTTGGGAGATCAACACTAGCTGCTCCCATAAGACAAGCAGGTGTAGTTTTATCGCAACCAGTTAATAGTACAATGCCATCAAATGGGTTGGCTCTTATAGATTCTTCTACATCCATACTAGCTAAGTTTCTAAATAGCATAGTAGAAGGTTTCATTAATGTTTCCCCGAGACTTGTTACAGGAAACTCTAATGGAAAACCACCTTCTTTCCATACACCTCTTTTTACTGCTTCTGAAATTTTTCCTAAATGGGCATTGCAAGGAGTGACTTCTGATGCAGTGTTGCAAATTCCTATAACTGGTCTTCCATCAAAATTCTCTGCTGCAAACCCTTGGTTTTTCATCCATGACCTACTTGCAAAACCCATTATATCATTTCTTTTAAACCATAAAGAGGAACGAAAATATTTTTTTGACTTGACCTTTTTATTCATATAACCAACCCTCCGTTATTAATAGTTTACTAAAAAAAAACGAAGTATGTAAATATTTAAATATATGAATCTAGGGAGTTATGTGTTGGATCAAAATATTTGGAAACTTTCAGCTGCTGAATTGCATAACTTATACAGCAAAAAAGAGTTAAGTCCGTTAGAACTTTGTAGAACAATTGTTAATAGGATAGAGCAGAAAAATGATAAAGTTAATGCTTTTGTTTATACTGACAAGGAAACAGTATTGAAGCATGCTATCGAATCAGAGGAGAGATGGAGAAACCAAGTTGCATTAAGTTGTTTAGACGGTATTCCAATTAGCATTAAAGACCTTATATTAACTAAGGGTTGGCCTACGCTTAGAGGATCAAATACTGTAGACATTAATGAAAACTGGAATTTCGATGCGCCTGTAGTAAAAAAGTTAAGGGACGCAGGGGCTATAATTTTAGGAAAAACAGCTACTCCTGAATTTGGACACAAAGGAACCACTCAAAGTTTAAGGCATGGTAGCACAAAGAATCCTTGGAATATATTGTATAATGCTGGAGGAAGTTCTGGAGGTTCTGCGGCAGCCATAGCTTCTGGAATGGGTCCTTTGTCAATTGGAACAGACGGAGGGGGCTCAGTAAGAATCCCTTGTAGTTTTTCTGGTTTATTTGGATTAAAACCTACATTTGGAAGAATTCCTGCTTATCCTCTTTCACCGTTTGGAACTATTGCTAATTTAGGACCTATGTCTAGAAAGGTTTTTGATTCAGCAATGCTCATGAACATAATATCTAAGCCAGATGGTTTGGATTGGCATTCATTGCCTTATAGGGAAATAGATTATAGGGATTATTCATTAGGGAAAGTAAAACATTGTAAAATTGGATACTCTGAAGAATGGGGAATGCATAAATGCATGGGTAATAATGTTATAGAGGACGATATAAAGAAAACTATGTATAAGACTATTCAAAAATTAACAGATTTAGGCGTTACTGTAGAAAAGATAGAAATAGAGTGGCCAAGAGACCCAACGAATATATTTAGAACAATGTGGTATTCGGGCGCAGCCAATTTAGCTAGAAAACTAAGTGAAGATCAAAAAAAGAAACTCGATCCTATATTTAACCATTTTTGTAGAATAGGTGAAAAACATTCAATGTTTGACCTGATGGATGTAGAGGCAGCTAGGTCAGAGAATGGGGTTTATATTAATAAATATTTTTTAGATGGTTTGAAAGCATTAATTGGTCCGACTATGCCCATAACAGCTTTTGATTCTGAGCTTAATGTACCCAAAGGTTGGGGTGAAGATTTATTTGCTTGGACACCCTTCACTTTTCCATTTAATTTAACAAAAAATCCGTCTTCTTCAGTAAATTGTGGATTTAATCATGAAGGTCTTCCAATTGGGATGCAGGTTGTTGGTCCGTTATTTAAAGATGAGATATGTTTTGAGATTTCTGCTCTTATAGAACTAGTTTCTAATACTACTGATCAGTGGCCGAACATGTAAAATTAAATTTTATTTGAGCAAAACATTAAATTAGTTCTAAATTAGTTTTGTTTGATAAGTATGTTTTACAATTTAACTTTTTTGATACTTCAGATAGGAAATTTCTTTTCATTGATAATCCAGCAGTTGAAAGTGCATCGGCAATCCAAGCATTATCAGAAACTACACTAACTGCTTCATGCTTATTAGCACTAAGACCTGTTGCAGGGTCAAATATATGATGATATTGAGATGTAGTTTCAAATACTGTGCCATAGCCACCAGATGTTGCTATTGCTTTATTAACTAACTCTACAGTGCCACTCAAACCGTAGGAGCCCTCTATTGCTATTCTCCAAGGTCTTTTTCCTTCGTATTTTCCTAGACCGTAGGTTTCTCCCATGTCAACTAGTACATTATTAATACCGTTCTTTTTTAATTTATCCTTAACCAGATCAGTAATCCATCCTTGTGCAATCCCGTTTAGTGTCAGAGACATATTAGGCTTTTTTAATAAAATAGTATTTTCTTCAATTTTTATATTTTTCCAATTAACTAAATTTTTTGCCTCAATTATTTTTTTCATTTCTGGAGGTTTTAAGTTTTGTTTTTCAAAAAAATGTTTTGAATACAGGTTCCACAAAGGTTGTACTGTAATATCAAAAGCTCCCGAAGTGATAGCAGATATTTTATTTGCAGATTGGATTAAATTGATTAGCTCATCATCAGCATTAGTAATTATTGAATTTTTATTGAGTAAAGATAGCTGTGAATCTTCTCTATACAAGCTAAACAGTTTTTCGTACTTAGCTATATCAATTGTGATTTCTGATAAAATACGTCTTGCTGTAGTTTCATCTTTATGATGAATTTCTATTTTCGTAGGAGCCCCTAAAGTAGTTCCTTCCCAAGAGATAACTTTTAAATTATTCTTATTTGTATTTAAATTCCAAAATCCTACTGCACTAGCGCTAAGTGCAGAAAATCCTAAAACTCTTAAAAACCTTCTCTTTGAACTAGATGGAGTAATATTTTTGTTCTTTTTATTCATTTTACCTTCCACGGATATGATATATATCAGACATATTGTACTTAATAAAATAAAAAATTTAATAATTTATGGTATCTGAATCCAGACTTCTCCACAAAAACCATGACGCAGCCGTTCTCCAAGGTATCCAGAGAGTAGAAATTTTTTCAGCTTCACTTTTGCTAGCTTTATTTTTATTTAAATAGTGTGCTCCTATTGCTTTTAATATACCTACGTCATCGGTAGTAAATATGTCAGGTCTATTTAGACAGAACATTAGGAACATTTTAGCAGTCCAGTCTCCGATTCCTTTTATAGTAATGAGTTTTTTTATTACATCATCATCAGAAATATTTGTCCATGTTTCTAAGTTGTCTTCGTAGTATAGTTGTGTAACTAAAGATCTTATATATTCAGCTTTTCTATAAGATAAGCCACATAACCTATAGTCTTGTATGCTAGTTTTTATTAGGCTGTCCTTATTAATTGCTCCTAGTTTTTTATTGAGATTATTCCAGACAGATTGAGCTGCTTTTAGAGAAATTTGTTGGCTTACAATTGACCTTGTTAATG
>CAYRXL010000092.1:6827-7205 GCA_964428295.1 uncultured Alphaproteobacteria bacterium | reverse complement strand
AAATTATTGAATTGTAATAACACCCCATTTAAAAAATTATCCGGTGAAGCTAATCATCTCGGTGATATTGCTATTTATAGAGACGAAGTTTATACTGGTGTAGAAAATTTTGTTAATGGCAGGGGAGAAAATATTCAAATAGTTATATATAACTTAGATGATCTAAAATTTAGACGTTCTATCCCATGTGATCCAGCCTCTGGTCAGGTAGAGGTGTGTGGAATAGCGGTCGATAAAAAAAGAAATTTAATTTGGCTTGCTGACTGGGTCAACGGCAAATATCTATATAAATATAGCCTTACATCAGGAAAATATATCGGTCGCCTCAAGCTTGATCCAGCGCCTGAAAAAATCCAAGGTATTATAGTTTATCAGGAT
>CAYRXL010000092.1:3175-6817 GCA_964428295.1 uncultured Alphaproteobacteria bacterium | reverse complement strand
AACAATGCCAAATTTAATCGGCGGTTCAGCAGATTTATCAGGATCAAATAATACTCACTTCAGATGATGGTGATGCAGACAAAAATCAACATGATCATCTTTACTCGGTAAAAATCCCAGACTCTGATAATGTTACTGAAAGTAAATTAGTATTCGAAAAATTATTAGATGAATTTGTAAAAGCGGGTGAAGTTGAGGGCCTTTGTATTTCTGATGATGGTACAAAATTATCTATTCTTATGAATAGAGGTCGCCGTATAATTAATGGAATTCCAAAAGAGTTTTATCCAGGCTATGATAGAGAAATTCATGAGGTTTATGTTTATAATATTGAAAGGAGTACTGATGGTAATTAAAAATAAGAAAAATAACCATGATCGTTTGATTGAAAGACAAAAAAGAAAGAATAAAATAGTAAATCAATTTATTGTTCAATTTGTAATAATCATCAACATATTGCTATTTAATTCATGTGAAACTAATAATCAATTTAGGCAAATAGATGGTTTAACAAATGATGCGAATCAACAGTTAAAAGAATTTTTAATCAATAGTAGGGCAGAGAAAGGAAGAAAAATTGCTGTTTTTGATGGGGATGGAACGGTTCTAGGACAAACACCACATTATCTTGCTGATGAATGTATGTATCGCTGGGCTAGTCAGCGACCTAATCATAGACCTGCTGTAATTGATTCATTAAAATTTCAGTCAAATGTATCCCTTCCATATGTCCAAAATAGAATTCGCCTTATAGCTGGTATGAGCCTGGAAGAATATCGTAATCTAGGTGAAGATTGTTTTAATGATTATTATACTGAAAAGATATTTGTGCCGATGAAGAATCTAATAAATATACTAAAAAGTGAAGAGTTTGAGGTTTGGATAGTTACCGCATCTCCTGAAGGAATGTATCAACAGTTTCTTTCAAAGGTATTTCAAATTCCTATAACCCGCATTATTGGGGTAAAATCTGTAATAAGGGATGGTACTATAACTGATCAAATTGTAAACCCAGTTCCTCAAGATCATGGAAAGAAAGAAGCAATTGAAACTTTTGTTCAGGATGTCCCTTTATTAGTTGCAGGTAACAGTAGAGGAGATAAAGAGATGATCGAATACAGTAGAGGATTAAAATTGATTGTAAACCCTGATGAACATATTGCTCCTGATCAAAAAGAAAGTATCGCTGACTATGCAAAGCGGAATAATTGGTTAGTCGTAAGGGTCAATGATATCCCGGATCCCAATTTTCCATCTATCTCCTCGAAAAAGTATGGAAAAAGGCTCAACAAAACACGTGATTATTCGGCTCCAAAGTGATTTTATAATTAATAATATTCGAAAGACTAAGTAACTAAAATGATAGAACGGATAAAAAAATTCTACGCTCCTGCTCCCTATATTGACCGAATATCTGATGGTATGGTTGATAAAACTTATAAGTACTACAGGTGGAGTACCATCGAGTCAACGTTTTTAGGGTATGCGATGTTTTATCTTGTTCGAAATAATTTGTCTACAGTGGCAAAAGACGTTGGAACGGCGCTCTCATATGATCACAATATGATAGGTAATATTTTAGCGTTGTCTTCTATCGCATATGGCCTTGGAAAATTTTTAATGGGGTCATTATCAGATAGAGCTGACCCAAGAAAGTTTATGGCTACTGGGCTACTTCTTACTGGATTAATCAATTTTGCATTTGGTGGGGTTGGAGTTTACTGGGTTCATTTATTGCTTTGGACATTAAATGGTTTTGTTCAAGGGATGGGATGGCCGCCTTGTGGGCGTTCTCTTGGTCATTGGTATAGTTTAAAAGAGAGAGGATCTATATTTGCAGTTTGGAACATCTCTCATAATATAGGTGGAGGATTAGCAGGTATTATGGCGGCTTATGCGGCATTGCATTATGGCTGGGAAGCTGCATTTTATTTCCCTGGCGCTATTGCTCTAATTGGGTCAGTGTATTTGTTCTGGCGTTTACGAGACACTCCACAATCTGTCGGTTTACCTCCAATTGAAGAGTATAAAGATGATTTCTCTGATGATGAGAAAAAAAATGAAATTCGCGAGCGAGAGCTATCAACCAAGGAATTATTTTTAGATAATATTTTAAGAAATAAGTACTTATGGATTGTGGCATTTGCAAATTTTTTTGTATACATCGTTCGTTACAGTATGCTTGATTGGGGTCCTATGTATTTAAGAGAAATTAAAGGCGCTACTTTACAGGATGGTGGAATTGCTATATTGCTAATAGAGTTTGCTGGTATCCCTTCAACTATAATTATGGGTTGGTTATCTGATCGTTTAAGCGGTCGCCGTGGTATGGTTAGTCTGTTATGTTTAATACCAATTTTCTTTGCGTTTGCTGGAATATATTTAAATCCCGCAGGAAATCTCAATTTTGATATGGCAATGTTAGTAGTCATTGGATTTTTTATCTATCCTCCAGTAATGTTATTAGGAGTCTCAGGTATTGATTTAACTTCAAAAAAAGCTGTAGGAACAGCTGCTGGGTTTATTGGTCTCTTCGGATATCTAGGTCGTTCTATGCAAGCCAAGGGCTTTGGATGGATCGTTGATCACTATGGTAATCTTTATGGCCTTGAGACAGGATGGAATTATGTGATTTTCTGTATTCTTGGTGCTAATATTGCGGGAATCATTTTGCTTAGTTTTACATGGAAAATAAAACCTAAAGCATAGGGGTTGTATTTTCTTTTTTGTAAATGTTAATTATTATATTTCGAGTTGATTCACTCTTATGATGCAATCATAATCTCTAAATTATTTTTTTTAGCGATTTCTTTAAACTTTTTTGGAGGATCTAAATCAGTGATAAAAATATCAATTTCACCAATATCACATATTCTGTGAGGGGCTGATATCCCAAACTTGGAATTATCACATACAAGTACTTTTTTTCTAGAATTACTTAAAATAGACTTAGCAACAGAGACTTCTCTTGGATCATAATCAAGTATACTGCCGTCTTCATCCAATGCAGATGCTCCAATAATCGCAAAATCAACTTTAAAGTTAGAAATAAACTCTACTGTAGTTTCACCTATTAAAGCACCATCAGCCTGCCTGATAACGCCTCCAGCTAGAAACAGATCTATAGCTATTGAACCAATAAGCGTGATAGTAATATTTACAATATTTGATATAACAACCAAATTTTTATGAGAATATAGGGCCCATGCTACTTTTTCAGTTGTGGTGCCTATATTTAGCATTAATGAACAGTCATTTGGTATAAGTTCTGCTGCAAGTTTTCCAATTCTTTCTTTTGCATCTGAATACACGAGCCTCCTCTTTTCATATGCTAGATTTGATATGGAATTAACAATTCTTGCGCCACCATGAATTCGTATGGCTAATCCTCTTGAGCAAATTTCGTTTAGGTCTCTTCTTATTGATTGTTCTGTGACATTATACTTTGAAGATAGATCGTCAACCTTTACGCTCTTTTCTTGATTAATGGTTTCTAATATTTCTTCTTGTCTTATAAATAAGAAAACACCGGATAATATTAGACTCATACTTAATAAGAAAAGAAAAGTTTCTTTATCAATATTTATTGATCCACCTAATAAAGCGAAGGGTATAGAAACTAGAATTAAAGGAATTGCTATT
>CAYRXL010000092.1:313-3165 GCA_964428295.1 uncultured Alphaproteobacteria bacterium | reverse complement strand
AGTCATGGATAACTAACATATTTAAATTGTTTTTTCTTTTAGTAAAATACGCAAGGTACTATAGAAAAACAAAAATTATTACTTGACTTTCAATTCTGTTCATTCGAAAATCAGTATAAGTAATTATTGTTCGAACGAACAAAATCTAAATGTTAACCGATTATTTGAGGAGATATAATGATGAGACCAAAAAGTAAAAGATTCAATCTTGCTGTAGTTACTTTATTGCTACTAAACATCTTCTCTTTTTCCAATGCCCAATGGAAAAAAGCACTTCATTTTAATTAAATCGCCCACGATTTTATAATTGCAGTCACGGGTGGCCTCATGTGGCCAGCGACATTAAATGAGGGTACCGTTGAAATGTGGTTTCGGCCAGACTCAATTTTAAAATATGATACACATGATCCTGATTATACGTGGCTATTTAGTAAAAATATATCTGGCAATCAGCCCGGCGATATGGGGCTATGTTGGAAAAGAGACCAGGGTGCGCTCCAAGGGTTTATTCAAGATGGTACAAATACTACCGCTATTTACACAGATCAAGAAATTTGGCAACCACGTTGGACCCATGTTGCATACTGTTGGAATACTAACGATAGTATGAGAATATTTGTTAACGGTGTTTTGCAATCAGATATACAACCTGATGGAATCCCTGAGGGTGAAACATCGCCTGCTGTTGAGGGTGGTCCACAGGCTATTGTGATTGGATCAGGCTCACAAAATTTATTATACAGTAGGTATGAGACTTTTAGAGGACAGATTGATGAGGTGAGAATTTCTGCTATTGCTCGATATACAGAGGATTTTACTCCTCATACAAGTCCCCATGAATCTGATGCTTACACCTTGGCTCTTTACCACTTCGATGAGGGTGAAGGTGATAATACCGCGGATGCAACAGGGAATGGATTCGATTGTGTGTTGGGTGATCCCGATACTCTAGGTTTGGCTGATCCCTCCTGGGTTGATGTTGTCTACGATAGAAAGTTAATGGTAAATGAGGTTCTAGTAGATCCAGCTGCTGATGATGATGCTACAACAACTATTGTTGAGGGTGATGCGAATGGTGATGGTATTCGAAGTGCACAAGATGATGAGTTCGTGGAAATATTGAATATATCTGATGGAACAGTGGAAATGACAGGTTGGAAAGTTGGCGATGATGAGCGAATTGACTGGCAGTTTCCTGACGGCTACACTATCAATCCATATGAGTTTGTAACTATTTTTGGCGGTGGTGGTGATAGTCTAGAAAATATTCCAGGTTGGACAGCTGATTCTCTAACAATACGAGTATTTGCCACCGGAGATAGCGTCGGTAATGGTTTAGCCAATGGTGGTGATTATATAATAATCCAGTCTGCTGCTGGTAATCATGATATGTACTTTGCATATGGAAATAAGTATGGTGCTGGTCCGCCAACATCTGAAGCTGTAGCAGATATTGTCTTTGAGTTTAAGGATTCCACTGATGCACCTGCTAGTAACAATAATTCTATTACTAGAGAGTATGATGCAGATCCAGAGTCAGTGTTTAAGGAACATATTCTTGTGACTGGAGATTCAACAGATATGGCATTTTCACCGAATGCTACTAATATCGGTAATCCTACTCTCGCGTTTCCAGTAATGGTATCTGTGCAAGGAGGATCAGGCACCTACTCGATCTCTCCAGACACAACTACATTATTTGCTATAGGCTCAACAGTAAGTATTACTGCTGTTGCCGATTCTATGTACGTTTTTGATCATTTTACGATGAACGGGGTAGAGTCATTTGTTAATCCTATGCAGGTACTTATGAGTGGGGCATTGAGTGTTAGTGTAGACTTTGTTAAAGCATTTCAAAAACCTCATTCAATAATCTTCACTGAAGTACATGCAGACCCTGATTCTGATCCAATTAACGGTGATGCAAATGGCGATGGCATTCGAAATTCAGTCCATGATGAATTTGTAGAACTAGTTAATATAAGTTCCGATACCGTTGATATGACCGGCTGGATGCTTGGAGATGATGAGGTGGTGAACTACACCTTTCCAGATAACTACAAGATTGCACCAGGACAATTTGTTGTTTTATTTGGGGCAGTCAATCATACTGATAATGCAAATGTTCTTGGATATAATGCTGACATTTTATCGTCACAAGTTCTTGCGGCCGACACTGTTGGTAATGGTATAGAAAATGGAGGAGAGTATGTTGTTTTGCTAGCACCAGGTGGAGAATATGATACTTATGTTGCTTATGGTTCGAAGTATCTAAGAGGTCCTCCTAAAACTGATAATACCTCTGATATAGACTTTGAGATGAGAGTTGAGATTGGTGAACCTGGCAATAATAATAACTCATTGACAAGATACCCTGAAGGGGATACGACATCTGTTGACCCGTTTAGCCAGCATATAAATGTAAGCGGATTAGATAGTGCATTATTCTCTCCAGGTACGTCAACAGAGGGTTCACTAAATCTGCTTGGTTTAAATGAAGATTTATCATCATCACTACCTGAAGTATTTAGCTTAAATCAAAATTATCCTAACCCATTTAATCCTGAGACTAGGATTGATTTTAGTATCCCAGTTACTTCGGATATCCGGTTAGAGATATATAATGTTTTAGGACATAGAGTAAATACCCTTTTTAATAAACAGGCTTCCGCGGGATTATATCGTGTAAAGTGGAATGGAAGAGATTTTAATGGTCGTGCTGTGTCTGCTGGAGTTTATTTTTATAAATTAGAAGCTGAAGGATTTACATCGACGAAAAAAATGCTTATGATTAAATAAGAACTCCTTCTTGTTTGTCTAAAGTACTGAAAGGGGCGGATATATTAAAATAT
>CAYRXL010000092.1:0-269 GCA_964428295.1 uncultured Alphaproteobacteria bacterium | reverse complement strand
ACGGTAACGGATGAAAGTGGTAATTATTTTATTATTAATGTTCCTCCAGGTATTTACACCCTTCGAGTCAGTTATATTGGTTATTCCACTGTAATTATAAAAAATATTTCGGTATCCATTGACCGCTCTTCCATAAAAGACATTTATATGGAAACGGAAATAATAAAGGGAGGTGAGGTAACCGTAATAGCAAAAAGACCCTTAATAGAGAAAGATAGGACAAGTTCTGCATCATTTACCTCCGCAGCAGAAATTGATTTAATGCCGGT
>CAYRXL010000091.1:2019-7209 GCA_964428295.1 uncultured Alphaproteobacteria bacterium | reverse complement strand
AACAACATAAGCTATTTTTGCGTCCAAATTAAAAAATCTAAAAAATTTATTAAGTAAATTCCATGAATATGTTTCCGGTTCTGTGCCTCGCTCAAGACTTAAAATATATTCTCCTATTGGAAGCAATATGCTTATTCCTAAGGTATCTAGAACAACTACAACTAATGTCAAAGCAATCAACCAAAATATCCTGTTTATAGAAATATTGGCTATTTTAAAAATTTTTAAATTAGTCCTAATTTGTTCAATCAGCATGACTTTTATGTTATCTATTTATTTTTAGCTATTATTTATGCGTTTAGATTCATTAACTCTAAATTTTTCTTAAACATGAAAAATTATATGACGTTTCCATCAAAAAGAATGCTCCTTAAAAATAGACCCGTGAGTATTTTTTACCTCTGAATAACACAGATATCTGCCATAATTACTAAAGACTGAGTAGTAATGAAAAGAAGTCTTGTCAGTTTTAACTATATCTTTAAAAATATTATAAATACTTACACCTTCAGTAAATTTATTTATTTCTGATTTACCACTTATTTCCATTTTTTTTATTTTTTTATTACTAGGGCTGTATAGGCTAATAATTATATCTTTGCTTTTGATTTCCTTCTTATTTTTAGGTTTTCGTTCATCAAGATTTTCTAAATCCAACACAATTATCTTGGTATCTATATCCCTTCCTATACAACATATACCCCAATGAAACCTTTTCAGTGGTTCTATAGTAGTTATAGCACTAAATGCTACTTCATTAGGTATTCTCTGATCTTTGATATTACTAACCAGCCCTAGTTGAAATCTAGAGGGCAGTGGATTTGTTTCAGAAGTAAAGTTTATTTCTCTACTGACACCCTCTATTGGAATTTTTATTACTTTCTGATTATTATTTATCTCATAAATATTTGATCCCACAGTAGCTTTATATTTTCCTGATACTAAGTGGGGGTATATTATAAATGCTGAAGATTTGTTTATTACACCTGGATATATTTTTAAAGATTTCTCATTCTTATCTTTACTGAGATAATCGCTACCATGGGAATTGTAATTAAAATTGGAATGGGTAACTTGCATGTCATACCCCTTTTCGATGCTTTCATTCCCAATTAATAGTCTTGCAAATGAATTTTGTACTTCTAAGCTGATAGATGCTGCTCCTATTCCTCCATCTAGAAAAGAAACTAAATCCTCCACATGATCTCTTACATTAATTTTAACTGAACCACGAGAAGGAATTTCAGGAACTTCTACCAAAGCTTTAATTAAACCTCCCTTTTCGTTTCTTATTAATATTTCACATTCCTGTTGTGACTGAGTTTTATCTCCATTATGAAAGACACAAAAACTCGATACTTTATCACTGTCTCTTAAAGTCCAAGAACCCTCATTACCCCTATTCATCATATATTCCTTTTCATAATATATTCTTGCATAAGAGTGAACTCCCGTAATACCATATTTAGTTTCGTATATGGCAATTATGGCAGCATAAGGGACTCTTAAATTATTTTTGGAAGTTACTTTTATTTCTATAGATCCTTGACCTGGCTGAGAGTTCAGAGGAAAAACATTCTTAACTAGTCCGTCTCCAAATTCTACTTTATTTTTTTCAATTAATTCTCCTTCCATTGAGTAAGTACTAGTTTCTATATCTATATCTGTATTATTTTTTATGGACCAGTAATTCAAAAATGATATAACTGTACGCATCTTATCGTTATTTTCAAACCAAAAAACAGAGGAAGCAGAATAATAGGTATCCATCTTACTTACACCACTTGTTTTACTGAAATCTCTTGATTTTAAAATGCTTTTAGTCATAACTGAATATCAGAATATTAATGTTCATCAGTAGAAATATAGTGGAATTAAAAAAAAAAAGATAGAATTTTTCTATAATGTAAGTCAGGCTTTTAGTATATCTTTAATTTCATTTTCTGCTCTCTTCTTTACTAACAATTTAGAATTAGGAATTATTAAAAAATCTAAGGACGAAAGCGCTAGAGTTCTCACTGAATCAGAAACTGAGTAATTCATAGGTTCGCCATGTAAATTCAATGATGTATTTAACAAGCAAGGAATATCAGTGATTTTGTAAAATTCAGATATAAGTGACCAAAAATCGTAATTAAGTTTTTTACTTACAAATTGAGGTCTAGCTGAACCATCGCCCATATGAAGACATCCTGGAATATCTATTTTTGCCTTAGGTTTACTTTCATAGCCTATGGTCATGTAAGGAGAGTTAATATCTTTAGGATTTATTATATATTTATCAGCGTGTTCTTCTAATATAGAAGGTGTAAAAGGCATCCAAAAATCTCTATTCTTAATAAGATTATTTATTTTTTTAATATTTTCTGGATTTTTAGGATTTGCCAGAATGGATCTATTGCCTAATGCTCGCGCACCAAACTCAGACCTACCAACACATCTTGCAATTATTAAATCTTTGTCAATCAGTTTTGCTACTTTTTTGTTATCAAAATTATCTAATATTATAAAATCTTCTTCATGCATTGAAGTTTCATCTAGCCTTAAGGCCCAATCATCTCCGGATAAAGTTGCTTCCTCACCTAGATAAGGACTATTCATAGGAATTGTTTCTATTTCTTTTTCTTTATTCAGTGCAAAACATGCTCCCGCAGAAAGAGACTCATCCCCTCCTGAAGGAGGGACACTTATCCATTTAACATGTTTATTATTTAGCAATTCTCCATTAGCTTTTATATTCATGGATAATCCTCCTGAAAAAACCACTCCATTTTTACCTGTCTCATTTAACCAAAACTCTGCCCATTTGCCAGTAATTATAGAAGACCAGTTTTGAAGAGCAGCTGCTATATTATCAAATCTATGTCCTTCTAATCTATCTCTTAAATCAAAATAACTATCTTTTAATGGATTCTTATTAATGAATTTCCCATCTTTAAAGTCTAGTATATCAAAAAATATTTTCTCTACCTTTTCAATATGTTTTCTAGATAAACTATAGGATGACAAACCCATAACTTTGTATTCATGCTCATTAGGTTTCATCCCTAATATTAAAGTGCAAAACTTATATATTCGGGCAACTATAAAGTCATCTCCAGAAGAAATTGTTTCAAGTCTACCTTCATTATTCATTATAGACACACTCCAATTTTTTCCATCACCCCATGCATCAGCCGTTAATATAAGTGCATCAGATAATTGTTTCTCATCAACCATACCACCATATGCTGCAAAATAAGCGTGACACATATGATGATCTAATCTTCTTACTTTTTTTATATGCGGAAAAAGATCAGTTACTACTCTAGTTCTTTCTACTTTACTAAAATGTTCAGTTGCATCATTTACAGAAATAGGATCTTTTAAAAATGAAAAGTCATAGTTATGGTTTTGGTTTAATCTTTCTCCTCTTAAGTACATATTTCTCCAATAACTACCATCATATTTCTCATTACCATAAAAGTGTGGATACCACATTTCTTTCATTTCCTTTATTTGTTCTTCAATATCAAAATTAGAATATCTATCAATGCATGAATAAAATGGATCAGAAGTAATTGTTCCATATACTACCTCATCTATACATCCTACTTTGCCATTTAAAAAACTTTTAATTAGTTGCTTGATTGCTAATTTAGGAAAAGCACATTGATTTTTTAATTTAGTCAAACGCTCCTCTTGAATCAAACCAACTATTTTACCATTCATCATTAAACAAGCAGAAGAATTATGTTCAGCAGCTATTCCTAAAATATTCATAATGTATCTATATATTATTTTTAATAAATTTCAATCAAGTGTTACCTTTGATTTAAATATTTTAATGAAATTTCTAGATTTTCCTGAATTTAAATCTACTATATAAACATATTAGACGTGCCGGATGAGAGATTTGAACTCCCGACCCACTGATTACAAATCACAAGTTTAATCAAATCTTTATCAGACTATAAAAGTATATAACTATTTGTATTTATTAACTTTATTATCAATGTTAAATATGTAAATTTTTGGAATTTTATTTTTTTCTAATTTTTTTTAAATAATGCCCCACTCATTTCAAATTGAAAATCAATTATAAAAAGTGTAAAGTAAAGGTTATTAATTCATAAACAACTAGAATAAGCAAACCATGCACAGAAAAACCTTTGAATATGCTATTAATACTCTTAAAGAGAGTGGATATGGGCACTTTAAGTCAGTAATTAAAAAAAGGTATATAGTAGATTTTAGAAATATTTTTTTTTACCTTTTCAAGCAGTATTCAGGATATAAAATTTTAGATGATTTTAATAATGAAGATTTACCAAAAAAAATTAAATTATTTAGAAAAAAAAAACCAAAAATTTTTAATTCTTTTTTTAAAGCCTGCAAACTAACTAGTGCCTTTAATAATCTGTTTAATAATAATGAAATACAAATGCTTGCTTCAAAAATATTAACAATTAAACGAGAGAGCGTAATTATATCGGAAACTCAACTAAGAGTTGATGAGCCAAAAGACAATTTATATACACTAGATTGGCATCAGGATAGTCCTTACTACCCTCAAGCTATAAATGGAGCTGATAGTATTGTACTAAATATTTTTGTACAGAATTGTTTTAGTAATATGGGAAGCGTAAAGTTAATTAAAGGTTCTCATAAAAATGGAATGTTAAATTATAAACAAGATACTAAATATAATAAACAAGAGCAAAATAAGGTAGAAAAAAAATATATAAAAATAGATAATATTACTACAGTAGAACCTGAAGAATGTGACGTAGTGGTTTACGATATGAACTTGATACATAAGTCAGGCTATAACGCTTCCAATAAGTCCAGAATTTCAATAATAGGAAGAGCATTTAATCCTTTTTCAAAAAGCTTTATACCTTACCAATATAAAAACATAGAGTTAATAAAGTAGTGAAATATAATCAAGTATATGGAAAGTTTTCTTTAGGTACTGGTGGTTGGATTAAAAATTCCTTATTTGAAAAAGGAAGAGAAGATGTTTATTCTCGATCTATTATTGAAAGTTATGTTAAGCAGGTTTCATTAGACCTTACAAGAATAAAAATAAAGAAACACTAAAAGAAAAAAGGCCAAATCTTTTTATTTGTGGTCATTCTCATATTTTAAAAGTTATGTATGATAAAGAATTGGGGCTTTTACACATGAATCCAGGAGCATGCGGTAATT
>CAYRXL010000091.1:558-2009 GCA_964428295.1 uncultured Alphaproteobacteria bacterium | reverse complement strand
AGTTATGTTAAGCAGGTTTCATTAGAACTTACAAGAATAAAAATAAAGAATGAGCTAAAAAAACTTTCAGTAATGGATGTTGGGACTGGTAGGCAGGCTCTTGCATTTTACATATTAGGTGCAAAAAAAGTTACTCACTACGATATATCTTCAACTAATATAAAGAATTTTACTCAACATACCCAATTAAATGATATACCGATTAAATCTTTTAATGTAGATATTTGCGATAGAAACTTTAATGATGGTGAGAAATTTGATTTTATTTATTTACAGGGCATAATTCAGCATGTAAAAGATGCATATAGTGCAATTAAGAATTTATCTGAAGCAAGCAAGCAAGGTGCTAAGTTATGGTTTTATAATTATCAAGCCGGCCCCATACACCACTTATATGCTGAAGCTCTAAGAAAGCTTATTCCAAGAAATATTAATTATGAAAGTTTAATTATGAAACTAAAAAACTATAGTTTTTCTTCTAAAAATATAGATATGATTATTGATGATTTGGGTTGCACATATAGAAATTTAATTAAAAATGATAATTATAAAAGAGTTTTAGAAAAATTTGGCTTTTCAAGATACTTTACAAAGGATTTAGAAGAGCAGAAGAATGGATTAGATTTGAGAACAAAAAGAACAGCTTGCATTAGTGCATATAAAAAAAGTAATAGCGTTCAAAATTCTAATAAAATCAATTCATCTGATTTAATTCATTTAAGTCACTTTAAACCAGAAAACTTTATACCAGAACAAAGAGATTTCTTAAACGAAGTAAAATTCGCCTTGAATGTAATTATTTCTAAGAAAAATAAAATTGATGTACAGCACGATAAATTATTTGATATGTGTATTCCGTTATTTAGAGGTTTAGCTTTACACGATTTGCATAAACCTTTTAAAGAAAATAAAAAAAAACTCATAGATGACTTTAAACACACAAGTCAATTATTTGGAAATTGAATTAAGAGTTAAAAAATTTTGTTCTAAAATTAAATCAAGTAAGAAATCTGGTTAATTCTCTTTAAGCATAGTTTTTCTAAGATTAATGGTGCCGGATGAGAGATTTGAACTCCCGACCCACTGATTACAAATCAGTTGCTCTACCAACTGAGCTAATCCGGCAAATCTTTGTAATTACTACCTTTTTCTTCTAATTACATTCTACAAATATTTGCAATACAACATATAATACACCATTTGATATATTAGCAATTGATATTATAATCAAATCTTGCAAAAAATAAACCACTTAAATTAGTGCCAAATAGACTTAAAGATGATGATATAATTAAGGAATTTTGGCAAAAAATATGATATTAAACAAAATTTCACTTTCTCTTATAAAAGCAAATATAATGAGAATTACAAGGTCAATTTACTATCCTAATCAACGGCATATTTCTTGCAGACCTTTATAAAAGGTTTTATTTATGAAAGTTGTAATTTTA
>CAYRXL010000091.1:0-548 GCA_964428295.1 uncultured Alphaproteobacteria bacterium | reverse complement strand
GGTTCAAGGTTAGCCGAAGAAACCTCCATCAAACCTAAACCAATGGTAGAAATTGGTGGTATTCCAATTCTTGAACATATCATGAATTGGTATATGTTTTATGGTTTTAATGATTTTATAATATGCCTTGGATATAAGGGAAGTGATATTATATCTTATTTTAAAGATTATAATATCAAGACTGGTACTTGCATAATCTCTTCAGATGGAAAAATTGAAACAATAAATAAAAAGAAAAAGGACTGGAAGATAACTTTAGCACAAACTGGTCTAAATACTCAAACTGCAGGTAGAGTAAAAAAAATAGGAAGATTTTTAAAAGAAAATGAACCTTTTATGCTCACTTATGGTGACGGTTTAAGTAACATTAATTTATTAAAACTATTGAGCTTTCATAGAAAACATAAAAAGCTAGCAACTGTTACTGCGGTGAAACCTCTAGCAAGATTTGGTGCAATAGATATAGAGGATAATTATGTAAAAAGCTTTATAGAAAAACCAAAAAGCGAAAATGGTTGGATTAATGGTGGTTTTTTTGTTTTATCCAA
>CAYRXL010000090.1:4377-7317 GCA_964428295.1 uncultured Alphaproteobacteria bacterium | reverse complement strand
CCGTTCCAACTAATATTTTCCCTTTTAAAGCCATCGGGTGTAGTGTCATAGTTTCAGCATATGTGTAATCTCCTACTGTTTCGTCATATACTACATCGCCAGTTGCATTGTCTAGGGCTACTAAGTGAGCATCTAATGTAGCTAAATACACGTTATCAAGATAAGGCGCTACACCTCTGTTCACAACATCACAACAAAGCTCTGGGTAAACGTCTGCAGGTAATTCGTGTTCATTCTTCCATCTTATATCACCCGTATCTGCATCAGCGGCTATTACGCTGTTAAAAGATGTAGTTAAATAAACAACATCTCCCACTTTGTTTACTTGACTATCTTGCCCTTCTAACGTCCCGAAAGATAGATACCATTGTGCTTTTAAGTTTGCTACGTTTCCTCTGTTCACTTGACCAAGTTGTGAATATCTGGTGCTTTGGTAGTCTTTACCATAATGCATCCAATCATTTGCATTCTTATCAGCATTAAGCAACATATCATCAGAAACATAGTTTGGTTGTTGCTTAGGAGCGGCTATCACATCAATACCTTGTGCAAATGCACTTGTGGTAAAAAATATACTGACAAGATAGGCCAAAACTAAGCTAAAGAAACATTTCTTCATGTTTGTCCTCCCCATAATATTTCAATGTTAGTTAACCAAGCTTGCTTAAAAAATACAGCATGCCCAATAAACCTGTTAAAAATCCATTATAAGTACATGATTTTATAAAAATCAACACATTTCTATAATTATTTTTAATAACCATTATAGAAATAAACTATAATATAATCAAAAACAACAGTAATATCTTATCTATAATTAACCTTTTAGGGTTTTGCAGCAGTTTTATCTACTTCTAGTTTTAGAGGAGGACATTTTTTAGGGTTTTGATAATCAACTAAACAATCTAAACATTGAAAACACTCATTCATATTTATTATTCCTTCTTCTGAAATGGCTTGCACTGGACAAGAATTCTCGCATAAATGGCAAGGATTACCACATTCTTTTCGTCTAGGTATTAAATTAAATATATGAAGTTTTCCTGCAAATGCTAAAAATGCGCCTAGTGGACATATAAAACGACAAAAAAATCTTTCTGAAAAAAGACCTATTACTATTATTATTATTGCATAAGATGCATATGGGAGGCTTCTTTGGAAATGAGAAGTAATAGCCGTTTTAAACGGCTCGATTTCTAGTATTGAATAACTCCAAGATAGATTAAGAAAAGAGGGAATTATAAGTAGAAATAAAGTTAGATATTTTATTATCCAAAGCCTCTCATTGATAAAATAGGATAGTTTTAATTCTGGGAGTTTGATTTTTCTTCCTATTTTATAAAGAAGTTCTTGTAATGCACCAAAAGGAC
This sequence comes from uncultured Alphaproteobacteria bacterium, assembly GCA_964428295.1. Classification (GTDB taxonomy): domain Bacteria; phylum Pseudomonadota; class Alphaproteobacteria; order TMED109; family TMED109; genus CAYRXL01. The sequence continues at coordinate 5,947 of CAYRXL010000090.1, read as the reverse complement.
ATAGCCATCCGCAAAATACACCTCTTCCTAAAAGTATTAGTGAAAGTATAGTATAGACAAATATAATAAATATTAATGGTTCATATAGAAATTGCTGAAAACCTTTGCCTTTTAATAGAGCCTGAATATAGTTTATTATATTCACTATACTAAGTTGAGCACTCGCATACCATCCTAACCAAAAAAGTATTATTATGAGAAAGCTGTTTCTTATGAAAGAGTAAGCTTTTATATTGCAAGTTAATGTTTTTTGAAATATTAGTATCAGCGTTAATAAAGATAAAATTATTATTAAAAAAAAAATTGATATGTCCTGCTTGGCCCATTCTGAAATCCATCCTTCTAAATTACTCTCTCTGACTAGTCCAAAAAATGCGGTATTCACTTTTCGTAGCCCAGCGTTTTCTAGAGCTATAATATCTCCATTGATAAGCTCTTTAGGTAGATTATATTTTAAGGATGGTTTGTTTTGAACAATATTTTTATCAGTTATATTGAAAACTAGGTTCCATGGTTTTAATGGGTCAAACGACCAATCTTTTGGAATTTTAAATAAGCCTACTTCTCTAAGTTTTGGTTTACCTTCAATTCTAATTGCAGTGGAAGTAAGTATTTCATTGCTGGAAAAGGTAAAAGACTTATCTCCTTGTACTAATTTGAAACCATCATAAATATTTTTATTGGTTCTTGATTTTTTCCAAGACCAAACACCGTTATTCATTAAAATCAGTAAATTATCATCACTGTTAATTTGAGATATATGATAGCTATACCATTGGTCTCCAAATAAATTTCTTCCTACAGAGGCCGGGTTTGCAAGGCCTGAAAAAATATTAATAAAATAACTATCGTTTTTAGTATTAGTAATATCAGAATGATTTATTCCTATTTTACTTATTCCTCCCCATTCAATTAATTCTTTCCAAGACATTTTTTTAAAAAAATCTATATCTAAGTAAAACCTATCTTTATCATTAGATGAATTTTGGTAGTTGGCTGTTCTTAAAACTTTTCTTGCACCAGATATAATAGCATTAGTGGTGAGAGTTGCACTGATAGTGGCTCCTCTAACTCCGTCATATCCCCTGTTAGTCCCTTGTACTACTTTTGTATTGAGGTTTACATTTGTGTTTCTAAATGACTTGTATAACTCTTCTAATTTTGACTGTGGAACACAAGTAGGACAAATCATTGGTTCATGTAATTCTAATATAGCTGAACCAGCAAGTTTGCCATTAGTTTTTACTCCTACTATGATATCAAAATGATCTCCTGAATAACCTCTAGCTTTCGTAGTCTCAAAAGTAGAAAATAAGTACCCAATGGTTTTTGTTTTACCCTTTTTAAGTAGAGAATTTATTTTTTCTTCCGTTTCTCCCGAAGTTGGTTCTCGCGCATTAACTTGTAAAAATTCAATTCTCCATCTAGCCATAATCTTTTCATCAATTGTATTTCCTTCTTCGTAACCTACTACAGGAATATAAGGTGGATTACCAACAGGGATGCCTAGCTGGTTTGGTCCTGGAAAAATTTTTGTTAATATTCCTTTGTTTATTCTGCTTTGAAGAGG
>CAYRXL010000090.1:3605-4367 GCA_964428295.1 uncultured Alphaproteobacteria bacterium | reverse complement strand
ATATTATTAAAAACAAAATACAACAAAAATAAATGATATTTTTATATCTAAAGGAAGCCATTACTTTTTTAATATTGATATAGATTTTGTATGAGGACAGAATAAGTCATCATTATAGACGGTTTGACATGAAAAGCATAGTATACATTCGTTGTTGTTTATACTTCCATTTTTTTCAATGGCGTTTGTTGGGCATACAGTCTCACATTTATTACATAAGGTGCCGCATGCATTTCTGCGTTTAAGCCAGTTTAATGTGCTTAAACTTCCTAACAGAGCTAGTCCTGCTCCTGTAGGACATATGTATCTGCAGAATCCTCTTTGAATAAATATTGAAAGAAATATTATAACTGAAGGCCAGATCAGATAAGATATACTATTTTGAAAAGGGTTTAATATTAGCGCTTCAAAAGGTTCTACTCTAGTTATTATATCAGTTTTGAAATTAAAAAATATTGAAAAAACTAGGGTCATCAATATTAAATATTTTAGCTTCTTTAGTAATTTATCATGCTCAGTTTTTATAACAAAATTTATTTTTTTTCTTAAAGTTTTTGAGAAAAAGAAGATAATGTCCTGTAGGGCTCCAAAAGGACAAACCCAACCACAAAAAAGACCTCTACCAAATATTAATGAAGTGATAATTGTGAAAGTAAGTATTATAAACAATGTAGGTTTAGTTAGAAATGAGGTTAGGTTATTGTCATTAGATAGGTACGAGTCTACTAAATTTTTGATATGATAAAATCCTACCTGCATTTC
>CAYRXL010000090.1:0-3595 GCA_964428295.1 uncultured Alphaproteobacteria bacterium | reverse complement strand
TTATAAGTTTACTCGCAAAAAGGAAATTAAAAAATATAAAGGAGAGTAAGATTGTAGCGATTATAACGCTATATAAGTTATTGATCCAATTTCTGTACCATTCAGACCCCCAAGCATTAATAAATCCTCCCTTGTTAGGCATATCAACGAGGTGTAAGTTATCTGAGTTTATCTCTTTATTATTAGAGATGATATTATTCACAAATAATATATAAGCAGTTAAAGAGTATACTTCTTCATTAGATAAGGATTGAGTTGCTTCAGGAGGCATGGCCCTCCTAATATAATCAAAAATAGTGGTAGCGTGGGGCCAATATGATCCTACAGTAATTTTTGGCAGTTGGGTGTTGAGTGTACCTAATCCACCTGCTAGTGCAGGAGGAAGTATTCGAATAGATTCTGAGTACCATCCTTTTCCTACAGATTTATTTAGGCTGCTTGGATCTCCTTCTACCCCATGACAGTGTAAACATTTTTCTTCGTAAATTTTTTTTCCTAACTGTGCATTACCTTGCCCATTAGGAAGTTCTATTCCTTTAGAGCTAATTGCTATATCCAAATTTTTTATATAAGTTGAGTTTGCTTCCTCACCAAAGGCAAAAGATTTATCATCATTGGAAGTTGGAACATCTGATTTTTTTAAGAAATTATGGAAGATATTTCTACTTTTAATGTTATTTAAGGAGTCTACTTTAAATATATCTTTTTCAAAGAATGAGTAGGTAGGTCTGTTTCTTGATTTGAATGTATTTTTTTCTAATGAGTCTATAAACTCTGAGGATGTTGGATTTCCAAGCCTAAAATGTATCCCATCGTCATTTGAATAGGAAGAAGTCGTATTTAATGTAAAACTAATAATAAATAAAAAAAAATATAAATATTTTTCCAAATCGTTTCTACATGTAAACATTTGTAATTTTTCCGCTAGCTTCGATGCGCCAGTTTTGAATAGAATTATTATGGTATAGTTGTCCCAAGGCATAATTTGATGACCAGTCTTCACGGGATGCTTGAGTATTTCCAGTAGTATCATGTGCTCTGCTCATTATAGTAGTATCTTTGCCATCCCATATCCAATTAATCCTAAATCTTACTGGTTTATATTCTACTGGCTTTTCATCAAAATTGGCTGCTATCCAACTGTTTCCTTTATTGGTAGAAATTTCGACTTTCTTTATGGAACCATTTCCAGTCCATGCTAACCCACTAATATGTATAGGACCTGGTTTTAAATTGTTTAAGCCGGCAGAAGGTTTGGTGATTATTGACTTTACCCCCATAGGAAAAGTAAATAGTAATGATTTCCCATTTGGTTTTAATTCTGTATACCTTGATGTTTCGTCTCTAGTATAATAAGGATTTTTGGTTATTTTAATTCTATGCAACCATTAAATACACATATTTCCTTCCCATCCTGGGCAAACTAGTCTCATAGGGTAGCCTTGCTCTGGTCTTATAGGTTCGCCATTTTGATATAGAGCAATGATTACATCATCAAGTGCTTTTTCTAATGGGATTGATCTTGTCATACCTGAAGCATCTGAACCCTCGGCTAATATCCAGTATGCATTTTTTTTTATTCCTGCTTCGTTAAGCAATGAACTTAATTTTACTCCAGTCCACTCAGAAGTAGAAAGTAACCCATGTATTTCTCCACATTTTTTATTCATAGCTGTCTCGAATAAATTTGAATTATAGAAACTATTTCCAGAGCATTCTATAAAACAAGTTTTAGAAACCATAGGATATTTAAGGATATTTTTTAATGGAAAGAGCAGGTTTTTTTCTACAAGACCATGAATGAGAAGATTATGTTCGGTAGGGTTTATAATTGGAATCCCATTGTGGTGTCTTTCAAAATGTAATCCGTTTGGAGTTATAACACCCTCCATATGCTCTAGAGGAGATGTTGAAGTTCCATTTCCAGGTAATTGTTCTCCAAAAGGTTTAGTTATAGTTCTTTTAACTTTGTTTTCATTTAAAGATGGTGTTCCATAAGAGCTGAGTTCTGATCCAGGGGTTTTCATCCAATCAGGTAAAGATTCATTTCCCGTGCTGGGATTAATTACTAATCCTAAAGATGAGGCTAATAAAAATTTTCTTCGAGAAATCTGTATAATTTTTTTTGATTCTTTCTTCATTTTTATCATAATAGAGATTCAATTAAATATAAAATATTCTATTTTAATGGAAGTTTTAGTTATTTTGATTTTAATAAATTTCCGTATTCATTGTAAAGTTTTCTCATTCCTCTTATCCATCTTTCAGGGTTTTCAGCTTTTTTCTTCTGATATTCTCTAACTGTCATATGAGGAGTAATTAAAAACCTTCCTTCTTCCATGCCATCAATTGTTATTTTAGCTACTTCTTCAGGTTCCATCATACCATCTATGCCGGCAACACCTCCATTTTTGGTGTTGGCTGTCATTGCTGTTCTTACTGCTTGAGGGCATAAAACACTAACTCCTATGCCTCTTCCTCCATATGTAATAGAAAGCCATTCAGCAAATCCTACGGCAGCATGTTTGGTTGTTGAATAAGTAGCAGATCCAATGGCAGAAAGTAATCCTGCTGCAGAAGCTGTAATTAAGAACCATCCGGAGCCATTTTTAAGCATTTTAGGAATACATTCCCTAGACGCATGAGTATGCTGGGCCATATTAACACTCCAGACTTTTTCCCAATGTTTAGGAGAAGCATGTATGTCATCATCGCTTGCTATTCCAGCGTTTGCACAAAATAGATCAATAGTTTCAAATTTTGTGTATACAGCATTAATAAAATTTTTCATATCTTCACTATCTCCTACATCTACTTTATATGAAGGTAAATTAGATCCGAGCTTTTGTTCTTCTAAAACTAGGTCTCCTATTATAACTTTTTTGGCATCTCGGCTTAGAAGTTCATTTGCTATTGCTTTTCCAATACCACGAGATCCTCCTGTAACAACACAAATCTTTCCTTTAGGACTAAAGCCTTCAGGAGTAGCGGTCATATTCGTATTATTCATTAAGTGCTCCATAAGTTTAATTAATAAGATTCTTTGATTAGATATAATAGTTTGGATACTTCTTCCTTGCTAGTGGACCAACTACACACTAAGCGTATTAGATTATCTTTATACGGCCAGTAATAAAAGAGTACATTTTCTTTTTCTAAGAAATGTGTGATTTTTTTTTCTAATAAAATAAATAACATATTCGTTTCTACTGGAACTAGAGTATTTATAGGCCCTATCTCATTTAAACCACTAAAAATTAGATTAGCCATGTTATTAGAATGTTTTGCTTGTTTTAACCATAAGTCTTTATCTAACCAAGCTAGGAACTGTCTTGTGAGATATTGATTCTTACACCAGAGATGTCCAGACCTTTTAATTCTATAATTTATATTAGAAAATAGCTCAGGTTTAAAAAAGATAATGCATTCGGAAGCTAGTGCCCCTCCTTTTGTTGCTCCAAGAACTAGGGTATCGATTCCTGCTTTCCATGTGATATCTGCTGGTTTACAATTCAGGCTAACCAAGGCATTTGCAAATCTTGCCCCATCCATATGAACGTTGATGGCATTTTTGTGACAAAGTTCTGTAATTTCT
>CAYRXL010000089.1:0-7406 GCA_964428295.1 uncultured Alphaproteobacteria bacterium | reverse complement strand
ATTTATAGCGAAATTTTCTACTTTATCAACCTCTTCACATCCTCCATAATATCTCTAGCTCGGATATCCCTCCGCATATTTGTTTGTTAATATTGAACCTTGCATTTCTAATATACTTTTATTCACAAAATTTTCTGATGCTATTAGCTCCACTGAATTTTGTTGTCTGTACAACTCACTACCAACCGCCTCCTCAAGCTCTTTATCTTCTATATATTTTCTTTGTTTAAGAGAACTTTTATTTCTTAGATTTTGTTGTATTTCAATTTTAGTAACTCTTCTTTGATGTCTTTCACCTTCAAACGGAGTATTAAGAAAAACTCTTAAACATTCTGAAGCAGTATCAGAATCTATCACTCTTGCTCCCATCGCTAAGACGTTTGCATTATTATGTTTCCTCGCGATCTTAGTTGAATTAATATCATTGCATAAGGCTGCTCTTATGCCCTGATGCCTATTTATTGCTATTGATATCCCTATACCTGTTCCACAAACCGCGACTCCTCGTGAAGCTCGTCCATTTAGTATAGCTCCAGCAATTGCTGATCCAAAATCAGGGTAATCTACAGACTCTTCGTTGTCGGTACCTAAGTCTAAGAAAGATATGCCAAATTTTTCTAAAACTCTCTTTAGACTTTCCTTCAATTTATACCCAGCATGGTCAGATGCTATAGCTATAGTACCTGACTGTTCTTCATGACTATCCATCAATTCACCCTATTTCAAATCAAGAATCTAGATCAAAAAATTCATAAGTAAGACTTAAACCTTTAAACTTAACAGATTAAACACATTAACTATATTATGTATACAATCTACTTTGTTACACTTATATAAATCTTTTTAAAAATACTTCATTTTACTTACTTGACCTTAGTCTCAAGTATTCTTGCAAGTCTTTCTTGACAATTGAAGCTAAAAAGTAAACTCCCATTAAATTAAATATAGACATTGCAAATATCATAGAATCAGAAATATCTATAACCGGACCCAAACTCATACTTGATCCAATCACTACAAATCCACAAAAAATAAATTTAAAAACATTCTCTATTTCTTGACCTTCCCCTAATAAATATGTCCAAGATTTAAGACCATAATATGACCAAGAAATCATTGTTGAAAAGGCAAATAGAATAGCAGCTAGAGCTAAAACATATGGAAACCAAGGAAGTACAGATTCAAAAGCCGATGAAGTTAATTGTATACCTCCATAACCTTCTACATTTATATACATTCCAGTTATAACTATGACCAGTGCAGTCATAGTACAAATGATTACAGTATCCAAAAACGGTTCAAGCAATGAAACAAATCCTTCAGTAATTGGATAATTTGTTTTAACCGCTGAATGGGCTATGGGTGCTGACCCTAAGCCCGCCTCATTTGAAAAGGCTGCTCTCTTAAAACCTTGTATCAATACTCCTATAAAACCTCCAGCTACCCCCATAGGAGATAACGCACCAGTGACAATTAAATTTATAGCATTGGGAATTTCGGTATAATTATAAACTAATATTACAACAGCAGCTGCCATATAAATTATAGCCATAACTGGCACTAGTTTTTCTGTTACTCTAGCTATTGACTTGATCCCGCCAATTATAACTACACCAAGCAATACTGCCATTACCAATCCAAACAGCCACCCTTTATCAAAAAAGTAAGATTGTTCACCACCTGTTATGTTCACAAATTGCTGAAAAGATTGATTTGCCTGAAACATATTACCTCCACCTAGAGCTCCTCCTATACAACATATAGAAAAAAGCACAGCAAGAACCTTTCCAAAAGATTTCCATCCTAATTCCGCTAGACCTTTAGATAAATAATACATAGGACCACCTGAAACAGATCCGTCTTCATTTATTACCCTATACTTTACTCCTAATGTACATTCGCAGAATTTTAACGACATTCCCAATAATCCTGCAATAATCATCCAAAAAGTTGCACCTGGACCTCCAATGCTTACTGCTACGGCCACCCCTGCTATATTTCCTAACCCAACAGTCGCTGCACAAGCAGTCCATAAAGCTTGTCTGTGGGTAACTTCACCAGGAGCATTAGGCTCGTTATCTCTTCCTTTGACAAGATCTAAAGCTATCTTAAAACCTCTAATATTAATAAATCCAAAATATACAGTACAAAAAAGAGAACCTAGTATAAGCCATACTACAACTAGAGGAACGCTAGCGTCCCCAATATTCACAGAAAAAAATATAACACTTGCTATTGCTTTCGAAATTGGTGTTAACGTATCATTTATTGTATTATCCAAACTTTCAGCCCAACTCGAATAAGGAAATAAAAGAACAAAAATTATATTTACAAATAATACATTGTATTTAAATTTCAACATCTCTATACCTCGCTCTAAACTTACTTAAAACATTTCTCTACTTAATTAATGATACAAGACACATGTCTTTTTGATATATTAAGATTTCTAATGCTAATATATTTGTATCCATTAGTCACCTAGAATATTTCTATCTAAAATCTAAGAATATTAAATTACAAGCTATTATGGCAAGGAATAGTTATAAATCAAAAGTTAAATATTTACTATAAAACCTAATTGTAAGTGCTAATATAAAACACACAAAAACTAATTTATTCTAGACTGCTAAGGTTTCTCTTAAAAACTTCTACTGCCCTCATATGGTTAATTTTAGCTTTTGCTTCAGTAGAATACAGAGCAGAAGTTTCTTGGTAAAAATTTTTATATTTATCACTTCCTCTGACCAAAGTCGCAGAATCATAACCATTTTTCTGACGTACTTTAGTATTGATATATCTTATTGCAACTCCTATCCTTCTTGAACTTGAATTATTAAACCCTGACCTATGAGCTAGTTTTCCATGGTGAAGAGATATTTCTCCAGCTCTAAGAGGCATTTTGATAATTTTTTCATTAGATAAGTCTTTCTTTATATCTTGTCCTCTAGTCAGCAAATTTTTTTCTTCTTTAGTTTCTATGTGATTTAGTACCTTCCATTTATGGCTTTTTGGTATTACTTCCATGGGACCCTTATTTACAGAAGCCTCAGACAAAGCTAGCCAAGCAGTGATAATTTCATATGGATAAAGCCCCCAATATTTGGCATCTTGATGCCAGGAAACATAACTCTCGTCCTTTGCTTCTTTAATAAAAAAGTCAGAACTCCAACAAAGAATATTTTTACCTAATATATCCTCTACTGCATTCAAAAGTTTTTCATTTCTAACTATTTCGTCTATCCAGCGAAAATAGAGATGAGCTTTGTGTCTCATTACACCTGATATTATAGATTTCATTTTTTTTTCATACTTTTCTAAATTAGTTTTATAAAATAGAGTTTCTTTTTTAGAAAAGATTTTAATAGGATAAAGAAATCCATTATCTCTATAACATTTGACCTGTTCTGTAGTTAGTAATTTTCCCATAATATTGTCTCAAATTATTTAAATTATAAGCTTTAGGATCAAGCGGCGATATTACGAATCTTAAGTAAATTCCAAACATACTTAATAGAACTTACAAGATCACTGATCATTTCATTCGTATGCAATGGAGTTGGAGTAATCCTTAGTCTTTCAGTTCCTTTAGGAACCGTAGGATAGTTTATAGGTTGCACATATATTCCAAATTCATCAAGAAGGATATCTGATGCTTTCTTACACAAAATTGGATCACCTACCTTTACTGGTATAATATGACTTTCAGATTTCATAATAGTTATTCCTGCTTCTTCCAGTTTACCCTTTAACTGCTTAACTTTTCTCTTATGTTCTTTTCTTTCAAGGTCACTATTTTTGAGATATTTTACAGACTCTAAAGCTCCAGCTGCTATAGCTGGAGGTATAGAAGTTGTAAATATAAAACCTGATGCATATGACCTAATTGCATCTATTATATATTTATTTCCTGCTATATAACCTCCAAAAACTCCATAAGCCTTAGCAAGTGTACCTTCAATTATATCTATCCTATCCATAACAGTCTCCCTTTCTGCAATACCTCCCCCCCTAGGTCCATACATGCCCACCGCATGAACTTCATCCAAATAAGTAAGCGCATTATATTTTTTTGCTATGTCTGCAATCTTTTTTATGGGGGCTATGTCTCCATCCATTGAGTAAATAGATTCAAATGCAACTAGTTTAGGAACTTTAATATCTACCTTAGAAATTTTGGATTCTAAATCAGTAATATTATTATGGGCAAAAACTACTTTTGAAGCCCCACTAGACCTTATTCCCTGAATCATAGATGAGTGATTTAACTCATCTGAAAAGACAACACAATTTGGTAGTATAGAGGCTAATGTGGACAATGACGCCTCATTAGATATGTAACCAGAAGTAAATAATAATGCTGAATCTTTATAATGTAAATCTGCTAATTCCCTTTCTAATAAAACATGATAGTGAGTGGTGCCAGATATGTTTCTAGTACCTCCTGAACCTGCTCCGGAGGTATCTATGGCCTTTTTCATTGATTCTATAACTCTCTTATTTTGTCCCATTCCAAGATAATCATTACTACACCACACAACTACATCCTGCTTTTTACCTGTATCTAAAAAATGATCAGCTTCAGGGAATTTTCTAACTCTTCTACGTATATCTACGAAAACTCTATATCTACCTTCTTTTTTAAGTTTTTCTATAGTATCCTTGAAAAAACTTTTGTAATTCATTATCTGATTACCTCACAAATACCATAAGAGGTGAACTAAATCATTCATGTTACAGAGTAACCTCCATCAACAAATATTGTAGTTCCTGTTATATATGATGCTTTATCAGATGCAAGAAAAACTGCAGCTGGACCTACTTCTTCCGAATTCCCATATCTTCCTAGAGGAATCCTATCCAGTATCTTCTCTTTATCTCTTTCATCAGTAATTAATTTTTCTGAAGTTTTAGTTTTAATCCATCCAGGTGCTATACAATTTACTCTTACACCATGCTTAGACCAACAAGAAGCCATCGATCTAGTTAAACCTAACAGTCCCGTCTTAGTAGTAGAAAAACCAGGAGCATTAGCATTTCCTAAGCTTGAAAAAATAGAGGATATGTTTATGATGCTACCCTTACTAATTGCTATTTTTGGAAGACATTCATGACTCATTCTTACTACACCCATTAAATTTGTATTCACTACATCCAAAAAATTTTCTATCTTATACTCTATTCCTCCCTTAACCTCAGAGGCAGAATTTACTAGCACATCCAAAGCATCAATACTTTGTATCAAATTATCTATTGAAATATCATTTGTTATATCTAATTTTTCACATAAAAAATCATCTTTATTATTAACCTTAAACTCTTCAATGCTTTTATTAGTCTTAGAAGTTACTATAACTTTCGCTCCAGATATCAAAAATTCTTTAGCTATTGCCAAGCCTATTCCTCTTACTCCGCCAGTTATCAAGACAGTCTTTCCTCCTAAGTCAACATTCCACATATCAGACCTTATTTTTGTTTATACAGTTAGGGGCTACCCCTCCTGAAAAATGAGCTATTATATTTGAAGCAGCAAGCCTTACCATGCCAGGCCTAGTCCCTACGGTAGCACTTCCAGCATGTGGAGTAAGTATTACATTATCCATTTTAAGTAATCTCTTATCAAATTTTGGCTCATTTTCGTAAACATCTAAACCAGCCCCAGCAATTCTTTTATTTAACAAAGCTTCTACTAGGCACTCCTCATCCACCACAGGTCCTCTAGATATATTAATCAGAAATGAATCTTTTCGCATTTTTTGCAGTTCAGTTTTCCCTATAAGATGATAGGTTTCTTTAGTTAAAGGACATAACAAAACAACATATTTAGATATATTAAGCAAATCACCAATTGAATATCTTTCAACCTGTAATTCATCTTCCAGTGTAGGATCTAATTTGTTCCTATTATTGTATATTACCTGTAATTTAAATGCATTAGCTCTTCTAGCAACTTCTTGTCCTATATTTCCCATCCCTATTATACCTAGTGTCTCTCCTGCTAAGTCAGCTCCCCACATTAAAGGAAAAGGATTCCCAGTAAAATATCCTGCTCTAGTGAATCTATCTGCTTCACTTATCCTTCTAGCAACTGCTAGCAACAATCCCATTGTCATATCAGCCACTGCCATATTTAAAACTCCTGGAGTGTTCGTAACTAAAACATTATTATCAGTTGCAGCTTGAATATTTATGTTGTCTATTCCCACTGCTACATTAGATATGATTTCTAAAGTATTTTTATTTTCATTTATATATTTTTCATCAACTACATTACCCTGGCAAATCAACCCATTTGCTCCATTTGCCCAAATGGAAAACTCCTCTGGAGAAAGTATGCTATCATTAGCATTATGAACTGTTAAATCAAAGCGTTTCTCCAACTCTACTTTTACATCCACTGGCAACCAAGTATGTGCAAAAATTTTATACAATCTTATCTCACTCAATTAGCTACTTAAGTTTTTAAAATAAATCCATTTTTTAAAACTAAACTTATTTCCCTTGCAATGCATAACTTCTAAGTTAAAATTAGCAAATAATACAATACTTATAAAAATTTATTTTTTCCACTGAACAACATTTTGACTCTGTACTCCAAGACCATCTATCCCTAATCTCATTTTATCTCCCTTTTTTAGATACCTTGGCGGTTTCATTCCTTGTCCTACGCCTGGTGGAGTTCCTGTTGCTATAATGTCCCCAGGGTATAAAGTCATATAATGACTTACATAAGAAACTATTTCCTTAACATTAAATATCATAGTCTTAGTGGTTCCATTTTGCATTCTCTTCTCATTCAAATCCAACCATAATGATAAATTCTGTGGTCTTGTTATTTCATCTTTAGTTACTAGCCACGGGCCAACTGGACAAAATGTATCACAACCCTTGCCTCTTATCCATTGTCCTCCAGCAGCATCAAGCTGATATGCTCTTTCAGAAACGTCGTTAACTATCGTATACCCTGCTACATGTTGCAATGCTCTTGTTTCAGAAACTGACTTAGTTTTATCACCTATTACAACTCCTAACTCAACTTCCCAATCACTTCTTTTACTATCAGATAAGGGAGGTTTATTTCCTTTTTTCTTCTTATTTATTAATATGCCTCTTGGCAACATAACATCATCATTAGGGCCATTTAAAGAAGAAGTGGGTTTCATAAAAATTATAGGCTCCTTAGGTATTGGCGCCCCAACCTCTTTAGCGTGATCTGTATAATTTAATCCTATACAGATAATCTTACCTACACTAGCAATTGGAACTCCTATTCTAGGTTTTCCTTTTACTATACTTAATTTTTTAGTATTTACCCTTTGTATTAGTTTTAAAGAATTAGGACTAATAGTTTACCCATCAATATCCTTCAATTTTGTAGATAGATCTCTTAAATCACCGTTCTCATC
>CAYRXL010000088.1:0-7416 GCA_964428295.1 uncultured Alphaproteobacteria bacterium | reverse complement strand
GCCACTTTGATTTATTCAACTTTATGCCCTTAAACTATGCATCAGGAGAAAAGTATGAAGGCCATTCCCATGCAGCAAGAGCAAAATGAATTTTATTTTTTTGTGCAGATATTCCCATCATTTCACTACCTCTCCAAGATACAGGTCTTATATATCCTTCTTTTATATTATTTGCTTCAAGGACTTTTTTTCTAATACTACAAATCTCCTCCATCGTATATGGTATCTTAAAACCTAGAACATTTGCTGATTGAATTAACCTTTTAGTGTGTTCAATTTCTTTAAACACTTTGCCATTATAAACCCTCTCACCTTCAAAAACTGTACTAGCATAATGCAATCCATGACTTAAAACATGTAACTTTGCATCACGCCATTTTATTAATTTCCCATCTAAAAATATTATTCCATCACAATTACTATAATCCAACATATATTACTCCAAGAAGGATAGTTTTAAGTTATTTCATCAAAAGATGCAAAATATAAAATTATTTATTAACAAATATAATAAATAAATATTTATATTTGAATTTAGGCATTAAAACCTTTTTAAAAAAATGGTATATGAATTCATATGGATAAAAAATATCATATTCTAGTAGTTGATGATGATTATCATCTGAGGAAACTTTTGAGAACTTTTTTAATTGAAAAAGGGTATCATGTAGATTCAGTTAAAAACACTAAAGAAGCTAGATCTAAAATAGGCAATATATTATATGATTTAATTGTTTTAGATGTAATGATGCCAGGAGAAGACGGGCTTACATTTGCTTCAAAAATTAGAGAGCATAGTGAAATTCCAATACTAGTTTTATCCGCGATAAGTGAAGTAGAAAATAGAATTGAAGGATTTGAAATAGGTGTTGATGAATACTTACCTAAACCATTTGAACCAAGAGAACTATTGTTGAGAATTAAAGTCATACTTAAGAGAAGCAAAAATCAAATCAACATTGATGATAATCAAGTCAATTTTGGAAAAAAAATTTACGATTTAAAGAATTACTTGTTTGTAGAAAATAATCAAAACATATATTTATCACAAAATGAAAATAAAATATTTCTTAAACTTTATAGATCTTTGGGATCAGCTGTTACTAGGGAAGAACTAGCTAAATTATCAAATATTTCTCTAAGAGCAGTTGACGTTAATATCAATCGCCTTAGAAAAAAACTTGAAGTAAACCCTTCTCATCCCATACATTTACTTACTGTAAGAGGAAAGGGATATAAATTGGAAAAAGAACAATGATAAATACAAGAAACTTTTTTCCAAAAACTCTATTTGGAAGGACATTAATAATAGTGGGAATACCTATACTAGTCCTACAATTTGTTATTTTATATATTTTTTTTGAAAGACACTGGGAAGACGTAGGAAGGAGATTAGTTCTTGCTCTTGGAGGACAAATAGCAGATTTGACCGAAGATATTAAATATTTATATAATGATCCAACTGGATTACAAAATATTTTTGAAAAGGCTGAAAGAAATCACTTAATGAAAGTAATCTGGTTGCCCAATAAAAATATATCAGATATAAAACAACATAAATTATCTAGTGTACTCGACTTTACATTAAAAAAATCTTTATCCGAAAGAATACAAACATCTTATAAATTTGACACTGTCAGTGTCCCTAAAAGTGTAAGTATTTATGTAAGTCATAATACGGGTGTATTAAAAATAATTGTTGCTAGAAAAACTCTCTATAGTTCTACAACATTTGTTTTTATAGGTTGGATGTTAGGAACATCAATACTATTATTACTAATAGCTATATATTTTCTAAGAGGGCAAATAGCACCACTAAGAAAAGTTGCTAAAGCGTCCGAGGCATTTGGAAAGGGAGATAATTATCATGAACTTCAGCCTAGAGGAGCTACAGAAGTAAGAATGGTAGCTCAGTCATTTTTAGAAATGAGAGAAAGAATTATAAATCATATAAAACAAAGAACTGAAATGTTAGCAGGTATTGGTCACGATCTTAAAACACCCTTAACAAGAATGAATTTACAAATAGCTCTTTTAGATGACAAGCAGGCCTCTCAGAATTTAAATAGAGATGTTGAAGAAATGAACGAAATGCTTGATGCTTATTTAGCTTTTGCTAAAGGTGAGGAAGAAGAATTATTGATCCTTACAGACTTGGGTGAACTATTAAAGGCTATAGTTAAATTAAGTAAAATTAATACTAAAAGTAAAATTAAGTTAGATATAATCACACCTATTAAAACAAAAGTAAAACCACTAAGTTTAAAAAGAGCAATAGTAAATCTAGTAGATAATGCATCTAATTTTGCAAAGAAACATATTCACATAAGTCTAGAAAAGCAAGAATCAAACGCTTTTATATCTATAGAAGATGACGGTCCTGGAATTCCTGACAAAAACAAAGAAGAAGTGTTTAAGGCTTTTTATAGACTTGATCCTTCTCGATTATCTAATTCAGGAAATACTGGTTTGGGTCTTACCATTACGAGAGATATAGTCAGAGGACACGGAGGAGAAATACATCTTTATAATTCTAAGCTAGGAGGATTAAAAGCTCGCCTACGTATTCCAATATAAACATATTTTTTACGTAAAGGATCCCATTACATCCTCCAATCGCCTTAAACCTTTATCAAGTATAGCATAAGTTCCGTCTTGATCTTCTTCATCCAGCCATCTATTAAATGCCAAAATCCATATAAAAACTAAAGATTTTAATATTACTTTACCCTTAAGTGGGTGAATTTTATCTAATGAGCTTGTTAGAATTTTATTCATTGATTTTTTTAATCTCTTAGCCCCAGTCAGTAAAGAGTAAGGGTTTTCTAAAGAAAGGTTGACAATATTTGCTAAAGCTAATTTATTGTCTTTCATTAAGTCTAAACGGATCATAAGCAACTCAAGCAATATCTCCCTTTGACTAGCTTCTTTTTTATCATCTTCGTCTATAGTTTTTATTACCTTCCCATCCAATATTTCTATATATGCATCAAGTATGGCTTCCTTATCTGAAAATATATTTTTTATTTTCTTAGTATCAATATTTAGTTTTTGTGATATATATGCTGGACTAACCTTACTCCAATTTCCTGAAGCAGCCTCAAGCAAAGCAAAATCTATAATTTTCTTTTTCATCGATTGTAAAATTTATATACCATTTAAACTAAAATCATTTAAACAACTAGCCAGCAAGTTTTTTCGATCTATTAAGAGCATTTATTACTGCTCTTGAAACTAAGCTTTTTAGTCCATCGTTAGGATCATCGAGAACTTCTAATGCTGCTTCAGTAGTACCACCTGGGCTTGCAACTTTGTTAATTAATAAATTTAAATCTTTTTCTTTTTCACACAATTTGATTGCTCCTCTTGCTGTATTTTTTACCAAATTAGAAGAAAATTCTTTAGAAAAACCATTGTTTACTCCGGCTTTAATTAAGCACTCCATAAAAAGAAAAAAGTATGCTGGACCACTTCCTGAGATAGCAGTAACCAAATCCATCATCTCTTCTTTTTCCACCCAATCTACCATACCTAAAGATGACATCAATTTTTCAATTATATCTTTATTTGAAGTCTCTAACTTATCTCTAACATAAAGTATACTAACACCCTCACCTATCGATGATGCTAAATTTGGCATAGACCTTACAAAACAACATTCCACATCTAAATTTTTCTTTAAGGTATCTATTCTACATCCAGCTACTATAGAAACTAATGTTGCGTATTTGACTTTAGATTGATTAATCATTTGAAATGCTATTTTAGTAGATTGTGGTTTAACTGCCAAAACTATAATGTCAACTTCCATATCAGACGGAATAGATGTAAAAACATTTAATTTTAATTGATTTTTTATAAAGTCATGCTTAGATCTATCATTTTCAACAAGGAAAATATTTTCTGGTTGGAAAACATTCTTTTTCAACCAACCCATAACAAGAGAAGCTCCCATTCTGCCAACACCTACTAAGAGTATTTTTTTCATAATATGATCTATAGAGACAAATTTTATGCCTCTCCATGAGTGTTTAGCATTGTAAAATTAATAGCTTCATCTGCCTCCCTATTCCCCCACGCTACGTATTGAAAAGTAGGATAATAACGGTCACACTCCTTAATGGAAGACATGCAGATCTCCTCAATTTGCTTAATGCATATTAGCTTATCATTAGGAAGTGGAATCGCATGTCTATAAATAGGCCATCCAACCTTATTCCACAGTTCAAAATGGCCAATAAGCATTCTTTCATTTAATTTTGCTAGCAGAGGATAGACACTGATGATTCTTTGCTCAGGTATCCTTATATCATAAGCACAAGAAACTTGTAAAATTCTTAATTCTTTTTCATGGCCAAACGATAACTGATAATCACACCATTCTCCTCCGACCTCAACATGAAGATTATTCTCATTGCCCCTCTCATAATCCCAATTGTTCATAATAATCATATCCTCTACAACATCTATAGGATTATAAAGGTAAGTGCTTTTTCTCAACTGATCTCTATACAATTTTTAACCTCTGGCAATGAATATATTTATCTATATATAGTGTATAATAACATACTATACCCCAACATAATGTTTGTGGCTAGATATTTCTTAAAATGTATTTACTTAGTAATAGTTTTGCTTTTTTTATTTAATTTTATTTCTATTGCCTTAATTTTTGATTTTAGTTGATCATTTTCTATTCTTATTTTAACAATAGTTTTCTTCAAAGCTAAAAATTCTTCTTTGCTAACAAAGTTTAAATTTTTAAATTTTCTCTCAATGTTTTCTTTAATTCTTCTAGAAAATTCTGACCTAGCATCTTTAATTGAAGAACGTGACCCTAAAAAAACTTTAATTGCATCATCAAGAATTTTATCTAAATTCATTACTATCTCCAATCTAGCATTGCAACTAAAATAAAAATTATAATCCTTCTATTTATTTACAAGATTATTTATCGTAATAATATACTTTTATAGTTGAGAGGTATATATAAATGTATTTAATAACAGGAGGAGCAGGATTTATAGGTTCTAACCTTGCATTAGCTCTAATTCAAAGAGGGGACCAAATAGTAATATGCGATGAGGAAAAAAAACATAAAGAAAATAATTATTTAAATAACAAAGGAATTGTTGATTTTATAACTCCTAAACATTTAAACAGTTATTTAAGCAATAAAAATGATATTAAGGCTATCTTTCACTTAGGAGCAAATTCGTCTACTATAGAAAAAAATGGTAATCTAATATGGAAACAAAATGTTATTAGCACTATTAATATATGGAAATGGTGCTCAGAAAATCAAGTGAAATTAATTTATGCTTCATCAGCTGCTACTTATGGTAAAGGTGAAAATGGATTTATTGACGAAAACACTATTGAGTCATTAAATGCTCTTAAACCTCTTAATTTATATGGTTGGACTAAATCAGTAACAGATATTAGAGTAAAATACTTAGAGAGCTATAGAAATACATATCCTCCTCAATGGGTAGGGTTAAAGTTTTTTAATGTATATGGGCCAAACGAATACCATAAAGGGCCAATGATATCTGTTGCTTGTAAAGCTTTTAAAGATATCCTCTCTGGAAAACCTATAACACTGTTTAAATCTCACAATCCACATTATAAAGACGGTGAGCAAATGAGAGATTTTATATATGTTGATGATTGTGTAAATATTATGCTTTGGATTTTAGAAAATCCCAAAGTAAGTGGGATACTTAACTGTGGTACAGGAAAGGCAAGAACATTTATTGAATTAGCTTTGTCTATATATAAAGTATTAGGTAAAAATCCTAATATTAATTTTGTTAAAACTCCAAAAGATATTATTGAACAATATCAGTACAAAACGGAAGCAAATATTAATAACTTAATTAGTAAAGGTTACAAAAGGAATTTTACCCCACTAGAAGAAGGTATTAAAAAATATAAAATAAAATACTTAAAACATTATAATAGGTAAAAAATGCAATTTCCAAACATCAGCCCTACAGCTTTTGAAATATATAGCATATCAGTCAAATGGTATGGAATTGCTTACGTTATAGGATTAATAGGTGGCTTATATAATTTTAAAAAAATAATTTCTTATACCTCTGAAAATGTTCATGTTAGATATGTAGATAATTTATTAATTTGGGTAGCCTTTGGAATTATAGTTGGTGGAAGGCTAGGATATACTTTATTCTATAACCCTGAGTATTATCTAGAGTATCCTTTACAAATAATAACAGGTATTAGAAAAGGAGGAATGTCTTTCCACGGTGGTTTGATTGGCACCATAACTATGTGTTGGCTGTTTTCTAAACACTATAATATAAATTTTCTAACTATTATGGATTGCATTGCTTGTTCCGCACCAATAGGAATTTTTCTAGGAAGAATAGCAAATTTTGTAAATGCCGAATTATGGGGTAAGACTACCACTCTTCCTTGGGGAATAATTTTTCCAAATGCAGGAATAACTCCCAGACATCCAAGTCAAATCTATGAAGCAATATTAGAAGGATTGATACTATTTATAATTTTAAACTTTTTGGTTAATAAAAGCTTTTTGACTAAACCAGGTTATATGAGTAGTTTATTTCTTATATTTTATGGTTTTTTTCGCATTTTTATTGAATTCTTTAGAGAACCTGACGTACAACTAGGTTATATATTTGGATTTATTAGCATGGGAATGCTCTTATCATTTCCAATGGTTTTACTTGGGTTAATAGTTATTTTAAAATCAAAATGAGTAGTTTAAGTAAACTTATAAAAAATAGTATAAAAACAAGTGGCCCTATTACACTGTCTCAATACATGACTTTATCTCTTTATCATCCTAAATTCGGCTATTACATTAATAATAATCCATTGGGGAAAAAAGGTGATTTTATTACCTCTCCGGAAATCAGCCAAACATTTGGCGAATTAATAGGTTTATGGTTCACGGACATTTGGAAAGAGAACTCTAGAAAAAAAAATGTAATATTTCAGATTATGCATAGACTAGGGGTGTACAGACCATCGGATTTTTAATATTTTGCGATGGAAAACATCAGAAAATTTTTTTAAAAAATTTTCTTTATCAATATTTATAAGCAGGGAATGGAACTTTATTAAAAGATTCGCTAAGAGCCATTAAAGAAACCCAAAGTGATTTTTTAACTTGCATTAATAATCCATATATTATTGAAATTTCTGATCTCTTAAAAGAGAATCAGAAAAAGAATGTTGAAAATGCAATAATACTTTCAGAAATAAATCAAATACCTAAAGATTTTACCTTTTTAGTTGCAAATGAATTCTTCGATGCTCTCCCAGCAAATCAGCATATTTACTATAAAAAGAAGTGGTATGACCGTTTAATTGGTATTAATGATAAAGATGATTTTATTTTTTGGTGGTCATAATATCCTAGTCAAT
>CAYRXL010000087.1:0-7432 GCA_964428295.1 uncultured Alphaproteobacteria bacterium | reverse complement strand
TACAATTAATAGATTCAGCTAATAGAGACAGAGTATTGTCCATTATTAAAAGAACTAAATCAGCATATTAAAACGTTTGCTATTAACGATGAATCGAATGTTCATTACGTTAATTAGTATGGGGGTTTTTCTCCCTTAAATTTACATGTAAATGTAAAGAACTTTTTTTATTCTTCTTCAGGAATTTCACCAGTCAATTGGAGTAACTCTAAAATAAATTTCTCTCTTGGTTCGCCTTTAGTGTATTTTCAGTCTTCCGGATCATTACCATTAATATAACATTTATATGAATAGGTGTAAAAACCTGCTGTATTTGAATCTATTCTTCGATTGGCCTTGACTGCTCAAAGGCGGCTGAAGCAGCTAAGATTGTTTCCTCATCGCCTCTACGTCCAATAATTTGAAGGCCAATCGGAAGCCCATCGGATGAAAACCCGCAGGGTATGCTAGCAGCCGGGTGACCTATTAGGTTTATCGGATAGGTGAAGGGAAGAAAGCGGAAGTAATATGGTTCAGCCTTGGTTTCGCCTATATCTAGAGGATAGTTGCCCACTGGCATCGCTGAAACAGGCATAGTGGGAGAAAGTAACAAATCATACTCTTCAAAGAAGTCATCAAATTGTGACTTCAGTTGGTCTATTCTACCTAAAGCTTTAGAGTAATTAGCTGCAGTGACCTTTGCGCCTTCCTTGAGACCATCCAGAAGGTACCAAGTAAGTTGATCTTTGTGGTTCTCTAGGAGATGACCATAACAAACATGCAAAGCTGTCGAAGCCAAGGTCCACCAGATGTCAAAATTTGATTCCAAGGTCAGCTTGGGTTCTTCCACAATACATCCAAACCCCTCAAAAACCTTAGCGGCTTTCATGGTCGTCTTAGGTACTTCAGGATCAACTACGGCATACCCATAATCTGAACTCCAACCGACGCGTAGTCCCTTGATGTCTCTATTCATAGCGGCGAGAAAATCAGGAGGTGTTTCACGCATGCAAGTTGAGTCTCTAGCATCATGCCCAGCCAAAACTTGTAACAACATTGCCGCATCGCGTACGGTTCGTGTCATTGGCCCAGGTTGGGCGGTGGGGTTGTATATAATAGGTGATTTTGTCCCACTGTAACGTGGTACCCGGCCTTGTGTAGGCTTGATCCCATAGATGCCACAAAAACTTGCAGGGATGCGTATGGAACCTCCGCCATCACCTCCAGTCGCAAGTGAACACAAGCCAGCAGCCACCGAAGCCCCCGCCCCTCCGCTAGAGGCTCCTGTGGTTCTTTCTGTATTCCAAGGGTTACGACAGTGGTCACCAAGACGGTTTTCGTTCCCACCTATAAGCCCAAATTCAGAGACGTTAGTCTTTCCTAAGGTTATGGCTCCCGCATTCCTTACTCGCTCCACCACTATCGAGTCCTCATCAGGTATATTGTCTTTGTAAATTAGGGAACCAAAGGTGGTCCTGATGTCTCTGGTCATCTCCAGGTCTTTTATTGAGATGGGAACTCCATGTAGTTGCCCAAGTTCATCTCCTTGCATTACAGCTGATTCGGCAGTTCTAGCCGCTAGCATTGCTTTATCACGATTGATAGTAAGATAAGCGTTCAACTTAGAATTAAGTTTCTCAATTCGATTTAAGTAAAGCTCGGTCAATTCTACGGGCGAAATTTTTTTTGTTAAGATAAGTTCTCGTTGCTCTGATGTTGGAGCAAATGCCAAGTTTTCGTCCATTTAAAGTTAAACCTCTTTGCGAATTTAAAGTAAACCTTTAATCAGGAGGCAATTAGCCTATTGGAGCTAGAGAGCAGTTGTCAAGAGTATTCAGTCCTTTTTCAGGATTTGTTCCATAAAAGAATTGACAAATTTCAAGGCTTTTTATATTCAGCAAAGCACTACTAAGATAAATCTTGACTTATTCAGAATTTCCTTTATTTTAATTTCTTTTTAAAAGATTAAAGTGCTTGTAGCCCTAAAAGCTACACGGATTTTAATAGATAAACTAAATTATAATTAAGGAGTAAAAATGAGAATATCAGCTTTAATCAAATCGTCTTCAATTACCCTGGTTGTTATAGCGCTGATCTTAGGATTTAGTGCTTCATTGACAGCACAAACAAAAAAACATCTTCGTGTTGGACAATTTGCTTTTGGTGAACAGGCAACCCTGGATCCTCAAAATCACTGGGATTTTGCCCAATATGCTTTAAGTTATTTACTCTATGATCGCCTCATTGAAAAAAAAGGGGCCGGTACTTTCCAACCCAGTCTTGCGACCGATTGGCGATTCATCAATTCTCGTACATTAGAGCTAAATCTAAGACAAGACGTGTTGTTCCATAATGGTGAAATTTTCTCACCTAATTCGGTAAAATTTACCTTGGAACGTATGTCTCGTGAAAAAGTAATTCAATCATTTCAATGGGCTGACCTAGAAGAAGTGGAGATAGTCGACAGTAATACAATCCGGATAAAGACTAAGGCTCCTAAGGGTTCAATATTCACTTATTTGGCTGAAGTACCAATGTTGACATCCACTTCTTTTGTTGGTGATTCATACAAACCGATTGGTACAGGTGCGTTCTTACTTGAAAACTACAATGTAGGTGATCAGGTCGCAACATTAGTACGCTCGTCCAATTATTGGGGTGGCCCCACACATCTTAAGAAAGGTAACCTTGAACGGATAACAATAAGAAGCATTCCAGAGCCGGCAACCCAGTTAGCAGCATTATTGGCAGGAGAGGTAGATGTAATACAACAAATAGATCCGGCTTTTATTCAAGGGTTGGAAGCGAATCCGAACATCTCTACTCAATTTGCTGTAGAAACTAACTGGTATCATATCCACCTCAACACCAGCCGACCGCCACTTAACAATCCTTTGGTCATTGAAGCTATAAACAGTGCTGTTGACCGTAAGTTCCTTACTGATCTAATTGGTGGTGGCTCCATTCCGGCCGGAAGTAACATCCCACCAGCTGTGTTGGGACATAATCCTGATCTCAAACCCATTCCATATGATCCGGAAAAAGCACGGCAACTATTGAAAAAAGCCGGGTTGCCTAATGGTCTAGAAATCGAAATTTCGTTTAAGCCTGGTATTCATCCTCGATGGGTTCAGTTTCAAGAAGCGCTAGCTGATCAAATGGCAAGAGCCGGAATAAAAGTAACTTTAAAGAGAATGTCTCCTGGTCCGTTCTTCAATTATCGCAAAAGTGGTAAATGGCATACTTACGCACAAGAATACGGGAGCTACCCTGTCGATCCTGATGTGCCTTTAGGGGACCGGCTTTTAGCAAATCCTTTCAAAGATAATTTCTCGGATAAGGATATCGTAAAATTGATCAAGCAAGCACGTACCACGACAAATCAGGATGAAAGGGTTAAGCTTTACCGCAAAGCTGAAGTACTTATGCGAGAAAGAGGGCCATTCATACCACTAGTTTTTCCAGGAACGACCTACGGATACCGTAGCGATCGTATTATACATTTCGAGGGCAATGCCCAAAAAATACCAGACTACCGTGTTGTAGTCATGAAGTAGTACTCCTATATTTCTTCAATTAAAGTCTGGTCGATGCTGAACTTGCCAAAAAAATGTGAGTGAAGGCATCAGACCGGACTTGATATTTTTAGCCTTTAATTCTTAAGCACACTTTTTTAAACAAAGTACTTTTAACTCGACATGGCTATCTTAATAGCTCGGCTTGGTCAAGCAGTACTTGTAGTTTTTGCTTTAACAGGAATTGTTTTTACTCTTATTCATATAGCACCGGGAGACCCAACTGATTTGTTAGTGCCTGAACATGCTCCAGCAGAATTCAGAGAGATGATGAAGAAAAGTTATGGTCTGGATGATCCGTTCTATGTTCAGTATGGGCGCTTCATACAAAATGCGATCCGTGGAGATCTTGGTGAATCCTTTCAATATCGTGTACCAGCAATGGCTTTGGTCATAGAACGTCTACCAGCAACAGCGGAACTGGCCATAGCAGGAATGGCCATCGCGACAATAAGTGGTTTAATTGTAGGAAGTATTGGTGCGGTATTCAGGACCCATTTTGTAGACCATTTTTCAAGTGTTCTAACCTATCTGGCAGTGTCGATGCCGAACTATTGGATTGGTTTACTGTTGATTTGGATATTTTCAGTCAAGTTAGGAGTGCTCCCTGTTTCTGGTCGAGCAGGTTTTGAGCACCTGATTCTACCAGCCTTTTCTCTTGGAATCGGATTGATGCCACCGGTTGCAAGGATTGTAAGATAATCAATGATCGAGGTAATGCTCGAGGATTTTGTTTGGACAGCGCGTGCCAAAGGTGTAACAGAGTGGCAAATAATGTTATTTCATGTATTAAGAAATGCACTCATTCCTGTGGTTACAATCATTGGAATGTACATTGGTGTACTTTTAGGTGGTGCCGCTATAATTGAAACTATCTTCGGTTGGCCTGGTGCTGGAAGGTTGGTCCTTCAGGCAGCTCAATTTCAAGACTTTCCTTTGGTAATTGCGGGTGTTTTAGTTCTTTCAATTTCCGTTTTAGTGACCAATCTTATAGTTGATTTTCTTTACGTTCTAATTGACCCCAGGATGAGAGTAAGGTGATTATTTTCACACTTAGAATTGTAAGTTCTAAGTTTATTCAAATAGTTTGGTTACAATGGTATTATTTGGATTTAAATTTTAACTAGTAAAAACGTGTTTGAACACGGCCTGAAATTAAGGTGGTTCCTCAAATTAGCCGAGTTTAGGATTAGATACTTATACTAACAAAAGAAAATTTTCATCTCACGCCGAGGCTAGTACACATTTTACTTTATGTGGGCTATCTTTGATATTTCCTCGCTTTAGTATTGTTAAACTTGGACCAGGTTCACGACAAACCGGGAGTTTGTGACTACAACGAGGTGCGAACGCACAGCCTTGAATAAATTTTGAAAGATTGGGTGGATGACCTTCAATTACATCAAGTAATTGTTTTCTTGCCGATTTTTTAGGTATGGCTTTTAACAGTGCCTGAGTGTACGGGTGCACGGGATTGGAGAAAATCTCCGCAACATTAGCTTTTTCTACAATCTCTCCTGCATACATCACTGCGACACTTCGACATGTTTCTGCAACTATACTCATGTCATGAGTGATGAGAATCATTGAAGTGCCGGTCTCCATACATATATCTTTTAAAAGTGTGAGGATTTGTCTTTGAATGGTTACATCAAGTGCTGTAGTTGCTTCGTCAGCAATTAGCAGTGACGGTTTACAGGCCATTGCCATAGCAATCATTACCCGCTGGCACATACCACCACTGAGTTCGTGAGGAAAACTGTTGAACCGTCTCTTCTTATCAGCAATCCCCACCATTTCAAGTAGTTCAAGCCCACGTAATTTGGCTTTTTCGTGTGATAGCATTTGATGCACGAGCAAAGCCTCTGTCAATTGTTCGCCCACTTTGTGAACTGGATTCAGTGAAGACATAGGATTCTGAAAGATCATCGCTATATGTCTTCCCCGGTATAGACGCATCTTCTTATTGGTTAGATCAAGAAGGTTTGTATCGCGAAATCGAATTATTCCGTCCACAATCCGTCCCGGTGCTGGAACCAACCGCATTAGAGAGCGAGCTGTTACCGATTTGCCCGAACCTGATTCACCAACGAGCCCCATTATTTCTCCTTTATTCAGAGTGAAGTTGATTCCTCGAACGGCATGCACTTCAAGATTACGGGAGACGAAAAATTTGGTATGGAGATCTTTAACCTCCAAGATTGGCTGATCAGTTTTGTTCATGTAAATGGAAACCGAACTCACGGAGGAGATGTGGTTTGGTCCGATCTATAGTCCAATGCCTCACGAAGTCCTTCACCAAATAGATTGAGCGAGATCACACTTAAGGTAATGAGAAGGCCTGGAAACGTAACCTGCCACCAGGCTATTGAAATATAGAGCCGTCCTTCACCCATCATTGAACCCCAAGTAGGTACTGGTGGTTGTATCCCTAAACCGAGAAAGCTCAGTGCTGCTTCAAAAAGAATCATCGTAGCCACCTGCAAAGTTGATATGACCAGAATGCTTGGTGCAACAGATGGTAGTATGTGGCGCCAAAGAAGCGAGAGAGTGCCTATTCCCAGGGTACGCGCGGCTTCAATGTAGGGCAGTACCATAATTTTTGTTACTTCAGCACGAACTACCCTACCATAGGCCACCCAACCTGCTATCGCCAAAACTAATATGACTTTCCAAAGCCCTTCACCCAAGATGGCAAGGATTGCAACAGCGATAAGGAGATATGGAAGTGCCAATTGGATATCTACAAAACGCATTATGACTGCATCAATTGCTCCACCTCGGAATCCAGCGATCATTCCTAATACAACTCCAAAGGTTCCACACACTAAAACTGCCGTTATACCTACGGCCAGAGAAACCCTTGAACCTATTACAATTCTACTGAAAATATCACGACCCAGAACATCTGTACCTAAGAGATAAGGGAAACCCTCTTCACGTAAAAGCTCAGGCGGCATGAATGCATGGGTCATGTCTTGTTTGTAAGGGTCATACGGTACGATAAAAGGTCCGACGGAAGCCATGAAGACGAGTAGGAAAACACCAAAAAAACCTAAGGATAGTTTTATTCCCCCTCGCCTCCAAAGACGCACCAAATCATTCATTACACAGGGTCCTGGGCAGATTCATGTTTTTTGAAGCACCTGCGAGCGATGCACCTTATCAATCAGATTTTTAAGCTCATTTCGCTCTGCTTCATTAGCTGATATTAATGGCCTACGTGTTGGCCCAAACGGAATGTCAATTAGATCCATAGATGCTTTAATATATTGTGGTAACTTCCCTCGTCCGTCCACCATTGTCATAAGATCAACCATATCATAGTAGAGTTCCCTAGCTTCTAACCATCGTTCGGCTTCTAAAAGATCCCAAAATCGGACACACTCAGAAGGTAGTGCACTCGCAGTAGCCGATACCCATCCACGTGCACCTGCACAGATCTGCTCAAACACAATCTCATCCAAACCTGAGTGAACAGTCATCCGGCCTTCACTCAACCTTACAATTCGCTGGGTGCGTGCGATATCTGTTCGTATACTTTCTTTTACGTGAGAAATATTTGGATGTGTTTCGTTGAGTGAGACAAGTTCTTCTGGGCTCAAGTCAATAAAAGTACTGACAGCCTGATTGTAGATCATAAGATCAAAGTCCACCTTGTCAGCAATTGTTCGAAAATGGGTAAGCACTTCCTCATGTGATGGCACATGATAATATGGCGCTATAATCATAACTCCTTGGGCACCGGATTGTTCGGCATGAACACACAACTCGAGAGCATCTCGAGTTGAGGGCATACCAGGTGACCCTAGAACGGGAATTTTACCGTTAACTTCTTCAAGGACCGTTTCGAGTAATTTTTTTCTTTCGTCCATGGA
>CAYRXL010000086.1:774-7505 GCA_964428295.1 uncultured Alphaproteobacteria bacterium | reverse complement strand
TAGGTGAACCAGGAGTAGGAAAAACTGCAATAGCAGAAGGACTAGGAAAAAGAATAGTAGATTTAGAAGTACCAGAAAACTTAAAAAATCATCAACTTCTCTCAATAGATCTCAGTTCAATCATCTCTGGAGCAAAATATAGAGGAGATTTTGAAGAAAGAATAAAGGGCTTAATAACTGAAATAAAAGATTCTGATAACACCATACTCTTCATTGACGAAATACATACAATAGTGGGAACAGGTGCAATAGATGGAGCTATGGATGCTTCAAATATTCTTAAACCTGCTCTAGCTAGAGGAGAATTACATTGTATTGGAGCAACTACCTTAGAAGAATATAAAAAATATATCGAGAAAGATTCAGCATTAGCTAGAAGATTCCAGCCAATATACGTTAAAGAACCAACTGTAGAAGATACAATTTCTATTCTTAGAGGATTAAAAGAAAAATATGAAGTTCACCATGGAATTACTATAAATGATTCTGCAGTCGTATCAGCAGCAAAGTTATCTGATAGATACATATCAGGAAGATATCTTCCTGATAAAGCTATAGACCTTATTGATGAAGCAGCTAGCAGGAGTAGAATGGCAGTTGAATCTAAGCCAGAAAAGCTGGATCAAACAGAAAGAGATTTAATCAAATCAAGAATAGAGTACGAAGCAATCAAAAAAGAAACCATGGAAAATAATAAAAATAAAATTAAAAATTTAAAACAAAAAATTTCTGAGCTGCAATGCAAAGAAAAAACTCTTAAATCAGATTGGTTTAATGATAAACAAAGACTATCCAAATTAAAAAAATCAAAAGAACTGCTAGACCAAGCAAAAATTGATTTTGGTAAAGCACAAAGAAATGGTGATCTAACAAAAGCTGGCCAGTTAGCTTATTCCACAATCCCAGATTTAGAAAAAGAAGTTGATCAGAATAGTCAAAACAAAGAACAAAATTTGCTAGGTGAATTAGTAACAGACAAAGAAATTGCAGAAGTAATTTCTAAATG
Organism: uncultured Alphaproteobacteria bacterium; assembly: GCA_964428295.1. Lineage (GTDB taxonomy): Bacteria > Pseudomonadota > Alphaproteobacteria > TMED109 > TMED109 > CAYRXL01. Next base: position 6,499 of record CAYRXL010000086.1, on the reverse strand, counting down.
GACAGGAATTCCTTTAGAAAAAATGTTACAAGATGAACGTCATACATTGGTTAATTTAGAAAAAATCATGTCAAATAGAGTTACAGGACAAGATCAAGCAGTCAAATCTGTGTCACTAGCTATTAGAAGATCAAGAGCTGGCGTTCAAGACCCAAACAGACCTTTAGGATCATTCCTATTTTTAGGCCCTACAGGAGTAGGAAAAACAGAGTTGGGAAAAGCAATAGCCGAATTTTTATTTGAAAATGAAAAAGATTTATTAACTTTTGACATGTCTGAATTCATGGAAAAACACTCCATTTCAAAATTAATTGGATCACCTCCAGGATATGTCGGTTTTGAATCAGGAGGAAGGTTAACTGAACCAGTAAGAAGGCGTCCCTACAAAGTTATATTATTTGACGAAATAGAAAAGGCACATAAGGATATATACAATATTTTACTACAAGTTTTAGATGAAGGAAGATTGACTGATGGCCAAGGAAATGTTGTTGATTTTAGGAATTCTATTATAATTCTCACATCCAATTTAGGCTTTAATATCCCTAAAATTAAAAATAGTAAAAAAGAAATAATAGATGAAAAGATAATGAATGAAGTTAAGAATTTTTTTAGACCTGAATTTTTAAACAGACTAGATGACATTATATTATTTAAAAGTCTTGAAAAAAATACTATGCATTCTATAGCTAAAATACAGCTAAAAATATTAAAAAACAGACTAAAAGAAAAAAACATAGATGTCATCATTGAGGATAGAGTTTTAGATTTTTTAGCCAAAAATGGCTACGACAAACAATATGGAGCTAGACCATTAAAAAGATTAATACAAAAAGAAATAGAAGACTTAATAGCGGAAGAAATAATTAGAGAAAAAATCAAAGAAGGATCATGTATTAGAATCGATTACTTAAATGATTCAATTAAAATATTTCTTAATGAGAAAAAATAATTATTCTTTATTTGATAAGATTTGAATTATTGAAAGCTTTAATCTTTCATAATTCTCCATTTCTTCTTCAACTATTTTAGTTCCTTTGGGTAATTGCAAAGTTCTTGGATTAATTTGCTTTCCCCTAAATATTATTTCATAATGAAGATGTGGTCCAGTTGATCTGCCTGTTGACCCTACAAAACCGATTACTGATCCCTGCTTAACCCTTTTTCCCCTGGAAATTCCTCTTGAAAATTTATGTAAGTGGGCATAAGCAGTTTTATAATCACTGTTATGTCTAATTCTTATGTATTTGCCATATCCACCATATCTATTACTTCTCTCTATTATTCCGTCTCCTGCAGCCAAAACAGGCGTTCCTTTCCTTGCAGCAAAATCTACTCCTTTATGAAATTTAGTAAAACCCAAAATAGGATGCATTCTTCTTCCAAAACCGGATGAAAGTCTTGCTCCATTGATGGGTGTTTTCATTAAAGATTTCTTTACACTATGACCTTCAGAATCATAATAATTTCCCTCTCCTTTAAGATTAGTATAATAATAAACAGGGTTTTCTTGCTTAAAAATTATCATATTAGCATATAATATATCTCCATTCATGATAGTTTTGCTATTTTTATCTACCAGAATCTCATATAGCACCTGAAAATTATCTCCATCCCTTATATCTCTCTGAAAGTCTATGTCATAGCTATAAATACTAACTAGTTCCATAAGAATTTCCAAAGGTATCTTCTTCTCGACAGCAGCCATATATAGACTACTAGAAATACTCGATTCTACCATCTTAAGTTTCTTCGTAACAGGTTTGTCATAGTAATAAGTCTTGAATGCTGAACCAGTTTTAATAACCTGTAATGACCTTATTTTATCTATTTCTAAACTAAATCCATAGAACACATCGTTTTCCATAGCTACTATAAGTTTTTGCCCTACTCTCAATTTTCTAGGATTATAGATTCGTCTTGTTTCTTTTATAGCATGATTAATTTCTATAGTGGATCCTCAATATTATGATAGCATAGAGGATAATTTATCTCATTCCTTGGAAACTAGTTCATAAAGATATAATTATTTTTTATTATTCTTTTATCGTTTCTTTCTCAACTAAATACCCACCTCCCGAACGATATACTAAAATACACGCCTTACTATACGTTTGCACATAAAAACCCATCAATAAATCATCTTGAACAATAATTGTTAGATTGCTATTTTCTTTAATTTTTGAAGGATTATATAAACTTGAAAAAGCTTGTGCTGCCTTTCTTATGTTTTTAAGTTTATCCCCACTTTGCATTAAGCTTTCAATAAGAGTAGATCCCTTGTCGATCTTAGTTTTTATGATCTCAGAATCATTTTCCCCTTCCTCTAAACTATGATCTTCAGTCGTGATCTTCAGACTCTCTATATTTGCAATCCCTGATGCTCCTTCCACAACGTATCTATTAGCCTCATTAGAATTAGTAATAGAAACAGAAAAAGAACCATCTTTATTTCTAGAAAGTAATACTGCTTCTTTCCCATCTAAATCGACTGCAAAAATTTTAATGTCTTTTCCTAATGGCGGCATTATTATCTGACTATCCTCACCCAATCTTTCTGGAGGATAAACTGATGCAAATGCTGAAGCTGCTTTTTTAGCCTCCAAGAAGCTAAACCCTGCTCCTCTCAAAACTTCTGTTAAAACAGTTAGTTTTTTATCACCTAATTCAGGTTTTTCTATATTATCATTTTTATTACTGCCCAGCGATTCCGCTATAGAAGCGTCTCTAAAGACACCAAAATCGTCTCTCGAAACATGCGCATTACCTATATGAGCCAATACTGCAACTGAATCTAATTTTTTTAATTCTTGCTCATATTTAAATTTAACTTTTACCGTGTCTCCTTTTTGTAAAAATCTTAATTCTATTTGTTTGTCCAATTCCAATGATGCTTTATTTGCTTCTTCTTTAGCAGCACCCAAACGAATTAACACATCAATTAAATTTTCATTTGATTTTATTAATCTTACAATCTCTTTATCTGACCAGTTATCTATAGCAAATTCTTCTTCATCATGTACTTTTTCTTCTAAATATTTTTTATATTCTATATATTTAATATTTTTCGAAGTTATTTTATTCTCTTTATCAAAATATGTAATTAATGCCATCTCTTTATTTCTTTTAATTAATATAGCCCTAAGTTTGCTTTTGTTGTCTTTAAATAATATTATTCTCTGCCCTATTTGTAATTTATTTAAATTTATTTTTAATTTTATATTTTTAATGAATTTATTTAAACTTGCTCTGTCAATTCCATCCTTTATCATAAGTTGGTACAAACTTTCACCTTTTTGAATGGTAAGAGCTTTCTCTTCTAAAGAACTTGCATTGTTAATTAAAAGATTAGCCAATAAAACTATAACAACTAGTCTTGGAAATGGTATTATGTTAAAATTATGACTGTTCAAAAGATAACTCCTAAGAATTAAAATATTTATCATACAAAATATGGCATTTAAAATAATTTAGATAAATCCTCTATTACTTCTATCATTTTTTCTTGAACTCCAGTTTCTGTAATGTAGTGCCCTGCACTAGGAATTATTTCAATTGAAGAATTATTCCATTTTTCAGAAACTAAATATGAACAAATTGGGGGGCACAATAGATCATACCTAGATTGTAAAATTTTTCCAGGAATATGACTGATTTTATGTATTCCATTCAACAATTCATTATCTTTAAGAAAAAATTTATTCTTAATATAATGCCATTCTAAAAATGGAGTTTTTGGATAGTAGTTCTTGTTATTTAAATCTTTGTTATATAAAGAACTTGGGAATTTTCTATTATCATATTCATTAATTGACGATAAAGATTCTTCGTAAGCTCCCCATAGTCTAGCAGCAGGAATAAATATTGAAGGATCTTTTTTCTCCAATCTCCGACCTAATGCTGCGATAGGATCCTTTCTTTCACCAGGAGGTAAAAGGTTACAAAATTCCTCATATAATTCTGGCTTAAATATTTTAGCTGCTTTTTTAAAAGCCCATTCAACCTCTTTATCACTTCCAAGAAATAAAGATCTCAATACAATTGCTATTATATTTTTAGGATAGCTTTGTGCATATGTTAAAGCAAGGGTAGAACCCCATGATCCTCCAACTACGATCCATTTTCTTATATTTAGCTTATTCCTAATCAATTCTATATCATTAACTAAATGGCCTGTACTATTGTTTTTTAAAGACCTAGAAGGGAGTGATTGACCAGACCCTCTTTGATCAGGAAAAATTATTCTAAATTTTTCAGGATCAAACAACTTCCTATTAGTTTCTGAGCAGCCACTTCCTGGCCCTCCATGCAAAAAAAGAATTGGCATACCCCTTCTATTTCCTACTTCCTCTATATGAAGCAAATGTCCATCTGTTTCAATCTCGTAAGTTGCAATTGATTTCGTAATGGGATATAACATTTTTTTATATTAACCAATATTTTGAATAATGTTAAAATATTTAAATAGGTTGCAAATGAAAAAAGATATACACCCAGACTATCACAATATCAAAGTAATAATGACAGATGGAACAGAATTTATTACTCGATCCACTTGGGGAAAAGAAGGGGATACTTTAAAGTTGGATGTTGATCCTCTTTCTCACCCTGCCTGGACAGGAGGAGCCACTCAGATAAGAGAAGATGCAGGTCAAGTTGCGCGCTTTAATAAAAAATTTGGTAATATTAAGGTATAAATTATTAGATTATTTTTGTAAATATTTTAGCTCTCTTCTTATTTTCTCAGGTATAGTTGCAGTTTTAGTTGTATGGTATCTATTAACAAATACATGAACAAAATGCCCTTCGGCTATGGCGGCATCATCACTCTCTAAAAATAGAGATATATCATAGATTACGCTTGAATGTCCTAACTTTTGCACAGAAAGCCCTGCTGAAATTACATCTGGAAATTTGAATGATCTCCTAAAAATACATCTAGTTTCTGGAGAAATACCGATTATCTTGGAGTGAACAGGATCATATCCACACTGATGAATTAAAAATCTATTTATTACCGTATCAAACATTGCATAATAAATTACGTTATTCACATGCCCAAAAACATCATTATCCCCGAACCTAGTATCGACATGGTCAAAATATTTATAGTCTTTTTTTTGTTTTATATATTTTTCACTGAGCATGATTACATATCTTTAATTATTAGGTTCTTTAATATTTCATTCACTTTTTCTGACTCTTCCAGCATCATCATGTGCCCACACTTTGCAAGAATATGTAATTTACTGAAAATAAGATTCTCAGTTAACTTTTTTGCTTCCCTTGCTGGGGTCATAATGTCTTTTTGACCAGCAATAATCGTAACAGGAATTTTAATTTTATTTAGAGAACCTTTTTCTAGAATAAAATTGTTACAGGCCGATAAATCTCTATAAAGGGTTAATTTTTCATTATTTTGAAGAGTTTTTCTTGCTATAGCAGGAAGCCAAAAACTAGGTGCTCCTCCTCCCCTTAATTTTACATTATAAGGAAATGACCATTTTACAATCATTTCTATTGCTTTATTTACATTGCTTTTTGATGTTTCTAGCAAATAATCATTTACTATCATTCTTTTAGCTGTTCCTAATAAAATTAATCTTTTTACTAATTCAGGGTATTTTTCAGTTAGAGATAAAGCCACCAGACTACCCATGCTATGTCCAATAATATAAGAATTAGTAAAATCTAATGATTTTATGATTTTACTCGTCAGTTCTGC
>CAYRXL010000086.1:0-764 GCA_964428295.1 uncultured Alphaproteobacteria bacterium | reverse complement strand
TCCTGGTAAATCAATGGAAATCGTAGGAATCTCACGATTTGCTATATATCTGTACTGTAGATTCCAACATGTCCTATTAAAACCAGCACCATGAATAAAAACAACTAATGGTTTTTCCTTCAAATGTATATTTCTTACTTTTAAGAAAACATTTTTTTTTTCTATATTTAAGAACATAAGTTTTTCTTAACAGCAAGCAAGGCTCCGTTAATATCCTTTATTAAATCGTCTAAATCCTCTAAACCTATTGACAATCTTATCATATCTTCACCTACGCCCAACCTATCAAGTTCATCCTTTTGCAATTGTGCATGAGTCGTACTAGCAGGATGGATAACTAAAGACTTAGCATCACCAACATTAGCAAGATGAGAAAATATTTCTAAACTTTCTATGAAAATCTTACCAGCCTCTCTACCCCCTTTAATTCCAAATGATAGTATAGCACCACTTCCATTGGGCATTAATTTTTGAATTAGTTTATTATCTTTGTGAGATTTTAGGCTAGGATAATTAACCCAAGCAACTTCTTCTCTACCAGATAGATATGAAGCTATATATTCTGAATTAGAAACATGCTTCAACATTCTAGGACCTAGAGTTTCAATCCCAAGAAGAATATAAAAGGCGTTTTGGGGGCTCATTGATGCACCAAAATCCCTCAATCCTTCTGCTCTTGCTCTTGCTAAGAAAGCTCCAGGACCAAATTCTTCTTCAAATTTAATACCATGATAACCTTCATATGGCTTGGTTAAGTTTTCAAA
>CAYRXL010000085.1:4103-7510 GCA_964428295.1 uncultured Alphaproteobacteria bacterium | reverse complement strand
TTTGTTGGGGGCTTTGGTCATTTCGCAGGGTTTTTTGATGTTTTTTACTGCTATACAGGGGGTAGGATCTCATTTCTTAGGTGCCGATACACAAATGCTAACACATCATCCTGAGTTGGTTAATAATGTTATGGGGGCTGGTTTAGGAGGTAAAGATGTAATGGAAAGTGTAGGGAAGCAAGGTATGTTGGTTCCTCAATTAATTTACCTAATGACTGACACTGCACCATGGCTAGCTGGTATATTATCTGTATGTGCATTAGCTGCCATGCAGTCCACGGGTGCTGCATATATGTCTACTGCTGGAGGAATGCTAACAAGAGATATAGTAAAAAGATTTGTTATACCTCAAGCTGACCATAATTTACAGAAAATATTAGGAAGAATAGGAGTGGGTCTTATTGTTTTAGCAGCTTTAGTGGTCGCAACCAAATCGGCTGATGCCTTAGTTCTTCTTGGTGGTTTGGCTGTAGCGTATGGATTTCAAATGTGGCCATCATTAATTGCTATATGTTGGTGGCCGTTTTTAACCAGAGCAGGAATCACTTTAGGTTTAATTGCTGGTTTGATAGCAGTTACTTTGACAGAATCTATAGGTGGTAGTATTTTTAATATTTTGGGAATTGATCCTTGGGGAAGATGGCCTTTGACAATACATTCCGCAGGGTGGGGAATTATATTTAATTTAGGAATTGCTATTATTGTTTCATATATTACTCAGAATAAAGAGGACTATGATCATAAAATGAAATACCATAGTTTCCTTAGAGAACATTCATCTTTATCTCCTGAAAAAAGAAAATTAGTTCCGATTGCATTAATTATTACTATTCTTTGGTTTTTCTTTGGTATTGGTCCAGGAGCAGTAATAGGGAACTTTATTTTTGGTAATCCATTAGATCCTGGTGATTGGATGTTTGGTATTCCTTCTATCTGGGCATGGCAGATTCTATTCTGGGTTTTAGGAGTTTATATGATGTGGATGCTTGCATATAAGATGGAATTTTCTGTGCCTCCTAAAAAGTCATTTAAATCTCTTACAGATGATATAGGTGATAATTAATCTTAATTAATTTATATAGGCCGTATAATTAATATATACGGCCTACTTATTAGTTGACCATATGAGCGAAAGGTTATTTTTTATATTAAGCGTATTAATTTTGAGTTTTGCTCTTTATTTTCCAGTTAATAAATTGATATGGGTCTTAAGCGTAAGAAGACTGGAAAGAAAGTCTAATAAGGAATTAACAGACTTAGAAAGAAGACTTGAGTTAAATAGGTCTAGATTTATAAGTGTTTTGCTAGTGGTTTCTTTCTCTTACCTATTTAATCTTAAACTTTTGTAAATTGATAGCTTTTAAAGTTTAAAATGACAAATATTAATGATGATCGTATATATTCATCTTTAGTCAAAATATGTATAATATTAACTACTCTTTTTACCTTTTGGCTTGCATGGGATCATTTTTCTAATAGACCTTTGGGGTATAATGAATATTCAGCTGCAAACAAGGCATTTAAGGATAAAAATTATGAAAATGCCTATAAATACTACTTAAAAGCGTATAAATTAAATGATGATGTAAACTCTGTGGAAGGTCTGGCTCGTTCGTTGATGGAATTGAAACGTTATCATGAGTCTGAAAAGTATTTTAGTATAGCTATAAATAAAGATTCTGACTTTGCTCCTGCCTATGCTAATTTAGGCGTTTTATATGATAGGTTAGGAGAGCATGAAAAAGCAATGGATTTATATGAAAAAGCTTTAAGTATAGATCCAGAATTATCTTCTGGAATGCACTGGATAGATAGACTCTTATATAATATATCTGAAAAACCCTCCACAATTAGAGATAGGTTGGAGTATTTAAGAAGACAATATAAGTTAGATGAAAATCAGAGAATATTATCGGTGCCACATATAGATAGTAAGCAACCAAATTATGAAAGATAGCTAAAATATCTTTAATACATCTATTATGAGTACTCTTAAGCAAAATAATAGAGAAATAGAGCCGAAAAGTAACCTAACAAAATCACTTTCTCCATTTTCATCTATAAAAGTTATGCCATGCCATGCTATAAATGCTGTTCTCATGACAAATATCCAGTCAGTAAGAATTAAATTGTTATTATACATTCTAATATCAAAAGCTTTACGAATCTTGTATTATATTGTTTCTTTTTAAAATTCCCTTTTGTCTTTTAGCTAGTTTTTTAATATCAAAGTCTTGAATCATTTCTTCACACATTCTGTGCCAATTTAATTCTGCCTTTAGGTGCATAAAAACTGACCCTAAACCTATTGCAGCTCGATCTACTAAAACAAATTCTCGAGGAGGTTTAACTCCTCCTAGTCTTTTTAGTTCCTTATGAACCTTACTAGCTACTTCTCTTCCGTAACTACCGTTTTGATTTTCTTGAATTCCTCTCTTTTTATCTTGTAGTAGGGGTCCATATACATATTGGGCCCAAATATTTAATATATTAATAATTTCCTTAGAGATATTTTTAAACCCCCAACTTTCATATGCTGATACAGCTAGCTCTTCCTTATTATCCCTAAGTGATACATATAGATCGATTACTGCAGAGACAAACGTAGAGCTAAAAATTCTTATACAGCCAAAATCTAAAAGATTTAAAACGTTTCCATTTTTAGCAATAGTATAATTGCCTGGATGAGGATCTCCATGAATAATGCCATATTTATAAAAAGGTAGGTACCAAGCTTGAAATAAGTTTGCAGAAATCATGTTTTTGGTTTTAATATTAGAGTTATAATAATTATTTAGTGGTTTTCCTTCCAGCCAGGTCATAGTAAGTAATTTACCTGTAGATAATTTTTGAACGGGTTCAGGAATATTTATTGATTTTACAGGTAAAAGCATATCTCTATATAAATTTATGTGCTTTACTTCTCTCTTGTAATCTAATTCTTCAGTTAGTCTTTCGGATAGTTCCTCATATATTTCTTCTGGTTGGATAGCTTTATCAAGCTTTTTATATATATTCATAACTAATTTAAGTTGCTTTAAATCTGCACTAATAGCTGAATTCATATCAGGGTATTGAAGTTTACAAGCTAATAATTTATAATTCGAATCTTTAGCCTTATGTACTTGCCCTAATGATGCAGCCTTAACAGCATTTTTAGTAAAATACTTAAAGTTATTTTTCCATTTAGTTCCTAATTCAAATGACATTCTTCTCTTTACAAAGAGCCATCCCATTGATGGAGCTTCAGCTTGAAGTTTAGAAAGTTCTTTTGCATATTCGTTTGGAAGTGCATCAGGTATAGCGGCTAAAATTTGTGCAACTTTCATTATAGGGCCTTTTAGCCCTCCAAGTGCATCTGCAAGTTCCACAGCACTTTTTAGTCGTTCTGAATTGCCTAATAGTTT
>CAYRXL010000085.1:3680-4093 GCA_964428295.1 uncultured Alphaproteobacteria bacterium | reverse complement strand
CAGCAAGAAAGCTCATTTTGCTACTAACTTTTACTATTCTTTTTGCTTGACCAGCAAATACTTTATCTGGATTAGTTTTCATAGACAACGTATAACAAATACTAGCATGAAATGACAAGTTTTTACTTATAAGAGAATAAATAAGTAATCTTACTTTGTAGAGTTGAGTGGTATATTAAATCCAATTTACATTTCTAGAGCTATGGTTTGAGATATCATCACTAATCATATTTTTATCACTAATTGGTTTGTTGTTTCGAAAGAGATTTAGTAAAGCATCTTTTTTCTTCTCAGTTTCTTTGATATTTTTTAGTTTTATGTGTCCATAACCCCTAATGTTTTCTGGAAGAGATGCTAGTTGAATTGATAAAGTATAGTTTTCTGTATTTATTTTTGACATGATTTCTTTAATT
>CAYRXL010000085.1:1714-3670 GCA_964428295.1 uncultured Alphaproteobacteria bacterium | reverse complement strand
TATTTTGACGACGGAGGTGTCTTTTTCTTTCGTTGGAGGAGAAAGAATCTAAGAAAAAAATATAATTGAGAGTACACAGGAGGAATATATCTTCATTGTAGGGAGTTTTCTGTATTTAATTTTGACATGATTTCTTTAATTAATGTCTCATAGTTGAGTATCATCTTTCTTTCCAATCTCCTCTCTTTGGTATATCCAAAGGGATCCCAGATGGAACCACGTAAAAATTTGAAATGTTTCAGTATTTTAAAGAGATATATAAATTTATCATTAACGGTTATTTTTTTCTTATATCCAGTGCTAGGATCTGTAGGTGAAAAAATTGGAGGGGAAATATGAAAGTTTAACTTTATTTTTCCTTCAAATGATTCTTCTATATATTCTTTAAACCTCCCATCTGTATAAAGTCTTGCAACTTCATATTCATCTTTATATGCCATTAATTTATATAAATTTTTAATAATCGTATTTGTCATATCTTCAGAGTTGTTTTTAATTTTTTGATCAACCCTTCTTACATCTTCTATTATTTTTTTATATCTGTTAGCATACTTCAAATTTTGATATTTAATTAAATCATCATATCTTTTATCAAACAAACCTATTTGTTTCTTTCCATCATTTTCTATGCGATTATTATTTATGCTAATTTTATTCTTTAGTTTTTGATAGTCATGGGCTGCAACTCTTCCCCAATTAAATGCATTTATATTCATTTCTACAAATGTATTATTTAGTTTAATAGCCTTTATCATTGCATTAGGATTTATGGGAATAAGTCCTTTTTGTATAGCAAAACCTGTTATAAATAAATTTGATGCGATAGAGTCTCCAAACATTATTGTGGCTATGTGTGAAGCATTTATAAACTCGGCATCCAGTGTATATTCTTTTATAACTTCTCTTGTTCTTTTAGCATTAAATGAAAAATCAGGATTTAGAACTGAGTCTGCTATAGGTGTTTCATGGTCATTAATTATTGCAGAAGTTTTACTTGGATTTATAAGTTCTCTTACTGCCTTGCTTGAGGCTACTACCATGTCACAACCTAAAAGAAAGTTTGCTTCTTTTCTGCTAATATTTACAGAATAAATATTTTCGGATTTATTAGCTATCCTAATATGGCTTAGTACAGCTCCACCTTTTTGAGCCACTCCTACTTGATCTAAAATACTAACCCCTTTGTTTTCTATGTGTGCTGCTATCCCTAAAAGGGCACCAATTGTAACAACTCCTGTTCCTCCTATTCCAGCTACTATAACATTATAGGGTCTATCCAAATTTACTTTCTTGGGATCAGGTAATTCACTCACATATTCATCACTTAAAATTATATTAGTTTTGGCTTTCTTTTTAATTTCACCGTCTATAATACTGACAAATGATGGGCAGAATCCTTCTGAACAGCTATAGTCCTTATTGCATGTTGATTGGTTAACTTTTCTTTTTGTGCCATATTCTGTGTGATACGGTTCAATTGAAATACAATTTGATTCAACTGAACAATCACCACATGCTTCGCAGACTAAATGATTTATAAATATTCTGCGGTTAGGATCTTCCATTAACCCGCGTTTTCTTCTTCTTCTTTTTTCAGTTGCACATGTTTGATCGTATATTATTGCAGTAACTCCAGACCAATTTTTAAGTTCTTTTTGGATTTTTGTTAATTCATTTCTGTGATGGAAAGTAACACTATTAGCAAAGTTTTCTGAAATTTTATATTTATGAGGGTCATCTGAAACAACTGCAATTCTTTTTACTCCCTCTCCATAAAGTTGATGTGATATTTTTGAAGGAGTAGGAACTCCGTCGACTGGTTGTCCTCCAGTCATTGCAACAGCATCATTATATAATATTTTGTAGGTAATATTTACATTAGCTGCTACAGATGCTCTTATAGCTAGTAGTCCTGAATGATTATATGTTCCGTCGCCTATATTTTGAAAAATATGA
>CAYRXL010000085.1:0-1704 GCA_964428295.1 uncultured Alphaproteobacteria bacterium | reverse complement strand
CCTATCCAATTGGCACCTTCAGCTCCCATATGAGTGAAAAGGGCGGTATCTCTATTCATCCATGCTGCCATATAATGACACCCTATTCCTGCCATGGCTTTGCTTCCTTGAGGAACCTTGGTAGATGAATTATGCGGACAACCTGAGCAAAAATATGGGGTCCTTTCTGATATTCCTACTATTGAACCCTCTTCTTTATTAAAATTATTTGCATGTATGTTTTGATTAGAGGTTAATTCTATTTCTGGATTTTTGTTAATTCTCTCAACAACAATTTTTGATATTTCATCAACTTTTAATTCTTTATCGCTAGGTAATAATGGCTTATTTTTTTCATCAAATTTACCTACTATTCTTTTAGGTTTATCTTTAATATTAAAAAGTATTTCTCTTGCTTGACTTTCTATAAGAGATCTTTTTTCTTCAACCACAACTATCTCTTCCATGTTTGAACAAAATTCAATAAGACTTTCATGTTCTAAAGGCCATGACATTCCTACTTTAAATAAATGTAGTCCAATTTGCTCAGCTTTTTTTTCACTAATATTAAGGTTTTCAAAGCTTTGTCTTAAATCAGCGTATCCTTTTCCTGTTGCTATAAAGCCAATTCTTTTCCTACCTTTGTTCCATATACTTTTGTTCAAATTGTTGGATCTAGCAAATGCAAGAGCAGCAGGTATCTTTATTTTAGAAATTCTAGATTCTTGGTTTAAAATATCATCTGGCCATCTTATATGACAACCTTCTTCAGGGATAGAAAAGTTAGGTTCTTTAAATTTTATACGATCAGAATCCACATAAATAGATGATGAACTATCTATGGTTGCAGTAATACATTTTATTGCTACCCAAAGTCCTGAATATCTTGATAATTGCCAGCCTATCAATCCGTAATCCACAAGATCTTGGATGTTTGATGGATTAAGAACTGGTATTTGCGCATCTATCATAGCAAATTCACTTTGGTGGGCTAAAGTTGATGATTTAGCAGTATGGTCATCACCCAATAATACTAGGACACCTCCATTTATAGATGTTCCAGCTGAATTTCCGTGTTTAAAAGCATCTCCTGATCTATCTACTCCTGGTCCTTTACCATACCATATAGAGAAAACTCCATCTAATTTACTTTTTGATATTAATCCAGGTTGCTGTGTTCCCCATACCGCAGTTGCCGCAAGATCTTCATTTAGACCTGGCGAAAATTTAATTGAATTTTTTTCTAGATAATTTTTTGCTTGCCATAAAGCCCTGTCATACTGGCCTAATGGTGATCCTCTATACCCGGATATAAAACTTGAAGTATTTAAATTATTATCTAGGTCTCTTTTCTTTTGCAATATTGGAAGTCGGACTAAAGCTTGAGTTCCTGTAACAAACACTTTTCCATTTTCTAATTCATATTTATCATTGAGGGTAATATTTTTTAATTCTGATTTGAGCATAAAATTTCCAATTAATACTTGTGTTAATTGAATTATATAATGTAATTTAGTTTTAGTATATAAAATGTTTTTCTAACATTTAAAATATAATTAGGGGTGGCAGTGACTATATTAGTTTCCGGAGTCGCAGGATTTATTGGATATCATGTAGCTAGGAGTTTGCTAATCAGAGGTGAAAAAGTATTAGGGGTAGATAATATTAATTCTTATTATAGCAGGAAATTAAAATTATCTAGATTAGAAAGCCTTTACAAAAATA
>CAYRXL010000084.1:0-7533 GCA_964428295.1 uncultured Alphaproteobacteria bacterium | reverse complement strand
GTATAGAAAAATTCCTAAGAAAGGATTTTATTCGTTTGACTCCCGAACACTCAGTCTCTGATATGATAAGCATATTATCTAAGTCTGGGAGTAGTGAAGGATATGTAATTAATCCTCAGGGAGTGCTTTTGGGAAAAATATTGCTGACGGATTTGTATCTAGTAAAAAATAAAAGTAAACCTCTAGAAAAAAAATACATGAGAAAATTTTTATCTATAAATAAGGATATTAGCGCTCTTGATGCTATTTCATCTATCAAAGATTTTGTGGGGGAATCAGTCCCTGTTATAGATAAGCCTAGCAAGCATATAGTTGGAGTTATTACCGAAAGTGATCTTTTTAGCGCTTTGTTGAGTGCTGAAGTAGAGAGGAATAAAGAGGAATTAGGCTAATCATATCTAAACTATATCAGTCCAGCTTTTATTATAATTAAAAGCTTTATCATCTATAAGAATATCATATTGCGGTTTTCCCATTTTTAATTCATGAAACTTTAAACCCCAAGAATTTAGTTGATTGAGAGTAAATTCATAACCTAACTTATGCGCTTTTTCTACATCATCTTTAGATGTTTTCATATACCTTGAGGTATAAATAACTATTTTATTGCCTTGTTCATATAGTTTGTTTATTTTATTTACTGCATTTGTGTAGGGCACAGCATTTTCATAGTCACTATTTGTTTGATTACATATAGTACCATCTATATCAACATAAATTATTTTATTATTCATTGAGCTTTAGGCTAAGGCGTTAACTTTCTCTCTTATATCTAGATTCTTCATTCCTATCTGAGATATCATGTCATATTTAGTTTTTGCTTCATTATGCGAGTACACAGGAGCTAGTATAGAAAAAGCTTTTATAAAATTTTCAGTAGAAGTAGCTGTGCTAGGTGCTAAGTTTTTTGCTTGTATTTCCCTAAAGCTTTGTCTTTGAACGTATTCCTTTGATCGAGAATTATGACTTATAGGTTCTACAACTCGTGGCTTACCTAATGGCACAGCATTTGCAATATTCATTTGCATAGCCGAATAGCTCTGCTGATTTGGTGTAGATACTAAAGAGAGGTTTCCGTCAATCATTTACAAATCCAATCATAAGGCAAAAATATAACATATGAATAAAAATAAATCAAAAATATTTGAAAAATATAAATCTGCAGAATTTGCCGTTGATTTACAAAAAAAACCCATGCAGATAGTTGGTACTATTTTGTCTGAATTAGAGAGATCAATGAATGTTGTTGCTGATAATATAGAAATTAGTGCTAAAAAAAATAATGATGAAAATATTGAAAACAAAAAAAATAATCATTTTACAAGATCACTTGTTGCTATATACACCCTACAAACGAGTCTAGATTTTGATAGAGGTGGAGAAATAGCAACACAATTATTTCAACTATATGAATATTGCAGAAAACAATTGATTAAAGGGTTTAGTACTAGAGTAGTTGACGGAATTAGAAAAGCAGCAGATTGTTTAAAGGAAATTATGTTAGCATGGGAGCAAATGGCTACAAAATGAAAAATAATAAACTAGATTCTTCACAAAATACTAATGAACTATTAAGTGAATTAGAAAGTATTTCAGAAATAATGGCGGATAGAATTTCTGATGGACAATATAAAACAATAGAGTCAATGGACTTAAGAAGGAAAAAACTAATTGAATTGATATCTAGAGAAGGAAAAGTTTTAGAACTAGGCAGAGATAGGCTTGAGATTATAAAAAGCAACAATGATAAAATGATAACTGAAATTAATTTTGATATTAAACAAAAATACTCTTCATTCAATAATGAAAAAAAAAGACTTACAGCTTATAACAAGCAATGTTAATAGTATATTTAGTTTTCAAGCCTTTTTATTTGTAGTTTTTTCATTTTTTCTATAAGTGTGGTTCTATTAATTTTTAGTAGCTCAGCTGCTTTGGCTACAGTTCCGTTGCTCTTGTTTAAAGCTGATTCTATTAGTACTATTTCGACATCACGAATGTATATTCTTAGGTCAATATCATCAAAAAATTCAAACCAATCTGCATAGTGTTTAGGGTGTTGAAGAGGAGAGCTCGTTCTATCATTTTTATTTTCGTTTAAATCTATACCACTTAAATCTTTGGTATCCTCCCAGAGAATTTCCCTCTCTTCTGATGGGCTTGGGAGTTTTAGTCTAAGTAGGTTTTCAGTTATATTATTTGCAGAAATTTCTTTGTTGGGAAACATTACTACAGCCCTTTCAACTATATTTTTTAATTCGCGTATATTGCCTGGCCATAAATGTCTCTTTAAAGATTGAATTGCAGCATTACTAAATTTAGGTATGTTTTTCGCATTTAAGTTGAGATTTTTTAGCATATAATCAATAATTATTGGTATATCTTCTGCTCTTTCAGCTAATGTAGGAACATTAATAGGAAATACATTAATTCTGTAATATAGATCGGACCTAAATGAGCCATTGTCAACTTTGTTTTCTAAATTTTGATGTGTAGCGCATACCAATCTTAAATCAATTGGAATATCCTTACCTCCTCCTACTCTTTGAATTGATTTGCTTTCTAGTGCTCTTAAAAGTTTGGATTGTAGAGATAA
This sequence comes from uncultured Alphaproteobacteria bacterium, assembly GCA_964428295.1. Lineage (GTDB taxonomy): Bacteria > Pseudomonadota > Alphaproteobacteria > TMED109 > TMED109 > CAYRXL01. The sequence continues at coordinate 4,937 of CAYRXL010000084.1, read as the reverse complement.
AGGTATATCTCCTATTTCATCGAGAAATAAAGTCCCTTTAGAAGACATTTCAAATCTTCCTATCCTAGTTTTATCTGCCCCCGTAAATGAGCCTTTTTCATGACCAAAAAGTTCTGATTCTAAAAGGTCTTTTGGGATGGCAGCACAATTTACTGGTATAAAGGGTCCAGATCTCGTGGAAGATATATGTACTTCTTCAGCAACAAGCTCCTTTCCTGTGCCGGTTTCTCCCAAAACTAATACTGTACTATTAGTTATTGCTACTTTTTCTATCAAAAGCCTTAGATCTTTTACTGACTTACTGCTTCCTCTTATTTTGCTATCTTTCGTCATAGAACTATTATAGTCAAAAAATTGAAACTATCTAGTGCTTGTATGCCAAACTTATGACAAATCTAATAATACTAATTACTCTTTGTAAATATAAATTTATAAGAGTTAATTATAGTTGTTCTAACTCATTGAAAATATTAAATTTTATTAAATTTTTAATTTTCTTTTCATTTTTGGCAATGATCTTGCGTTTCTCTCTGGTACTAAAGGAGGAATATAAAATGGGAACAAATACTACAAGTTGTTCAATAACCGTAGCATTAGTTAATAAATTCTTAGATTCCTTTAAAGAAATTAAGAAAAATTTACTACTGCGCGAGGTAAATGTTATAGAAATAGCAAGTATAGATAAACTAGCAGAAGCAAATGCAAATACTTTAGTTTGTTCTGAAAGGGACGAAAGTAACATAGGAGGGGCAAGCCATCTGCTATCAAAAGCCAGGAATTCTAAAATTACTAAGGTCATAATATTAAATGAAGGTGCTCAATCATTTTCTGTTAAAAAAGAACTTAATGGGGCTTTAATAAGGATTTCATTCAATAAAATGGATGATTATTGTAGAGAAGTGATTTTAGGTCAATGTACTAATAAATTTACATTCGTTGCTGGAAGTTCTTCTTCATATTCTATGCTATCATTAGCAAGAAGAGTAGCGGAAACTGACGTAACTGTATTTATAAATGGTCCTACAGGAACTGGAAAGGAGGTTGTAGCAAATTATATACATGAAAAGTCAACAAGAAAGGAACAATCTTTTGTTGCTGTTAACTGCGTTTCAATTCCAGATAATATGTTAGAGGCTATGCTTTTTGGGCATGAAAAAGGTTCATTTACTGGAGCATCCCAAGCTAATAAAGGTATTTTTAGAGCTGCTGATGGAGGGACACTTTTATTAGATGAAATATCTGAAATGCCATTATCTTTACAAGCTAAATTATTGAGAGTATTACAGGAAAAAAAGGTTACACCGGTTGGAGGAACAAGGGACATTGATATAGATGTGAGAATTATAGCTACGACTAATAGAAACATGTCTTCGGAAGTGAGAGAAAGTAGATTTAGAGAAGATTTATATTATCGTTTAAATGTATTTCCAATTAAAACTATGAATTTGGAAGAAAGAAAAGAAGATATTATTCCTATTACGGTAGCAATAATAATGAAACATTTAAAATTTGGGCAAAACATTCCTTTTTTGACTAAAGATGCAAAAAATACACTTATGAAATATAATTGGCCAGGAAATGTAAGAGAATTAGAAAATGTAATACAAAGGTCTCTTGTGTTATCGCAGTCTGACTTAATAAAAAATGAACATATTATGATAGATGATGCGTTGAACCTAGACAGTCAATTATATAATGAAAACTTAGAAAAAAGACTTGCTATTGCAAGTTCTGCTTAATTTGAGGAGGATAATATGGAAAATGTAACTTCAACAGGACTTCATTTATTACCTAAAGAAGTAAAAGGTAATTCCGAAACAGTAAACAATACGAGAAAAAATATAGTTAATCTAGCTAATGAATCCTTTGGTAAAAACAAGAAAGCAGAGGAGTTTGTAAATAATATGAGCAATGCTCTAGATAGTGTAGCAAAAGCTCAAAATGAAGCTGCAAAAATAACTAAGGCATATGAAGTGGGGACCGAACAGGATCTGACTAAAGTTGTTGTAAGTCAGCAAATATCAAAATTAGCATTTCAAATAACTTTAAATGTGAGAAACAAGGTACTAAGTGCATATAAAGATATTATGAATATGCCTGTTTAATTCGATAATAATAACAATAGGATTTAAAAATGGCTGATACTACAGTTTCTAATTTGACAGAAGATAATTTAAAAGGGAAAAGTTTAATTGCAAGAACAACGTCTGCTATAACTGATATAAGACGTTTTTTGAATGAACCGGCAGCTAAAAGAACAGTTCCAACTGCTATAGCTTTGATAGTTACTTTTATTGGTATATTAATATTTTTGGCTATGAGAGAGCCAAATAAGACCACTCTTTATACATCTCTTTCTGAGAGTGATAAATCTAGAGTAGTAGAAGCATTAAGGCAAAATGGAATAGACGTTTCATTAGATAGGGCTACAGGAGAAGTATTAGTACCAGCGCATGAATATTATAATTCAAGAATGCTCTTAGCATCAGAAGGTCTTCCTGAATCAGTGCCAGATGGATATGATAATTTAATGGATTTACCTATGGGAACAAGTAGATCTGTAGAGGCTATGAAAATAAAGCAAAGTCAAGAAAATGAGTTGGCTAGGTCAATAAATGAAATATCAGGTATTCTAGGTGCTAGAGTTCATCTGGCATTACCGCAGAGATCAGTTTTTATAAGAGATCGGTCTAAACCTACGGCTTCAGTTTTTGTTAAATTAGCAGCAGGAAGAAGTTTGGGTGAAAATCAAGTGAGAGCAATAGTTCATTTAGTCTCATCATCAGTACCTAATTTGCCATCAGAGGGTGTTACGGTTGTAGATCAACATGGGAATTTATTGTCTAAACCTACGGATGATCCTACTTCTGCTATGTCTAATAGACAACTAGAATATACCATGAAGCTAGAACAGGTTTACAGACAACGTGTAATATCTTTGTTAACACCTATACTAGGAGCAGGAAATATAACAGCACAAGTCAGTGTGGATGTTGACTTTACTAGAAGAGATGTAACTGAAGAAATAGTTGATCCTGAAGGATCAGTGCTAAGAAGTGAACAAGCTAGCCAAGATCAGACTAGCGAGCCAGAAGCTGTAGGTGTTCCAGGAGCTGTTTCTAATGCACCTCCACTAGCAGCAGATCTTGCAACTGAAGGCGCGGCACCTATTGAATCTGAAAGTAATATAACTTCTCAAAGCAGTAGTACAATAAAGAATTATGAAGTTAGTAAAAGAGTCAGTACTACTAGGAATCCTACAGGTACAATAAAAAGAGTAGTGGCAGCAATTTTAGTAAGAGACAAAGTTAGTTTTAATGAAGCTGGAGAAAGAGTTGTAGAAAAATTAGGAGAAGAACAAAGAGAAAATATAGAGTCATTAGTAAGAGATGCCATAGGTTTTACCCAAGCAAGAGGAGATTCTATTACCATATCAAGTGGTGAATTTGTTGAAGATATACCAGTTTTATCAGTTCCATGGTATGAAAATAGTGCTATAAGAGAATTGTTGGGTAAATTATTTACCATAGTGATACTGGCTATTGTGACATTTGGTGCATTGAAACCACTTTTAGCAAGAGTGCTTGTTCCTTCTGGAGCGGTTACAGCAATTGGTGCTATGCCAATATCACCAGAAGATGAAGATGATGAAGAAGATGCTGATAAAATAGAAGTTGCTGAAGGTGAAAGTTTAGAAGAAATTAAAGCTAAATTAAAACCTAAAAAATCAGCAATCTCTGCGGATATGCTAGATACAGCTAACACTTATGATGATAAAGTTGCTGTAATTAGAATGATTGTTGGAGATGAAGCTGGAAGAGTTTCAAATGTATTTAAAAATATGATGAAGCCTACTTCTAGAGATGAATAATTCTTCACTATAGGGAGTTAGAAACATGTCAAAAGAAATACGTGAAAATTTAGCTGAAGAAGAGGTTGATATAGATGGACCACTTAGTGAGTCAGAACTTGCTAGCTTACTTAAGGCTAGCAAGAACAAAACCTTTAAGGCCAAGGAAAAATTATTGATTAGAAATGAATCTTTTAAACCACTTACATTGTTAGATATCGCTAAAGAAGCTGCAACTAGTGAATCAAATAAAGATAAAGATAGTGAAATTAATGAGGATTCCGATGTTAAAAAGACTATCGAAAATTCTGCAAACAATATCAAGGAAACAGATGAAAAGAAAAAGGGAAACTCAGATATAGAAACAAAAAGTCCTGGTAGTTTAGAAAGTGAAAAAGATGATTTGGGTATCCAGGAGAATGAATTTGATAAAGATAAAGAAGATAAACTTGAAGAGACACAGCAAAAATTAATAAATGAAGAAGAATTAAATATTAGAATTGAGGAGGCTGAGAATATATCTTATGAAAAAGGAAAAAATGATGCATTTGAGGAAATAAAAAAAGGGTCAGATGCGGCTATAGCTTCTTTAAGAACAGTAACTGATAATTTAAAGAACATAGATGATGAAATAATTAATGAGTTAGGAGTTTTTATAGAGTCACAAATTCTTGAAGTTTCCTCTGAGTTAAGTGGTAGAATAATAAAAGCTCTTCCTAAAGATTATGCAAAAAAAGTCTTATCTATTACAGATTCAGTTAAAAATAGAATTAAAGAATCAATTATTTTTCTTAATAAAACTGATTATGACTCTATTAATTCTGATGAGGATACTAAAAATTTGATTAGTGAAATAAATATTAAGATTGATGAAAAACTAAATCATGGAGAAATTATCTTAAAGATAGGAGATATGGCTTTAACTAAGAAGCAAAATTATCAAAAACTATCAGAAAGTAGCTCGGTTAATGATAAACAAATTAATAAACAAACACATGTTAGTAAAAATGAGTCAAAAACCCTAGAGGCTAATGAAGAAGCAGCAGGAGAAAAACAACTAGAAACTAAAGAAGAAGCAGTAGAGGAA
>CAYRXL010000083.1:2076-7551 GCA_964428295.1 uncultured Alphaproteobacteria bacterium | reverse complement strand
TTTATTTGTGTATATATTTATTGAAAGTTAGTTGATAGTATTGAAATTCTTTTAAAAAAAATGCTTCTACAGTCAAGCTGTTTGATTTTTGTTTTTATTGCATGTATTAGGGGTTAATAATGGCCAGTGAATATGTTTCGTTATCAGAAAAATACAGAGTTTTGCTCGTTCGTCGTCCATGGTTAATGTTAGGGATAGGAATATTAATAACTATCTTTTGTGCTTTGGGGTTAGGAGGATTATCTCAGAATCCTGATGACAGAATATTCTTCTCTAAAAATGATCCTCAATTAGTGGCTCTTGAGACTTTAGAAAAAATATACATAAAACAAGATAATGTATTTTTATTACTAGCTCCAAAAAACAAAAATGTCTTTACTCCCAAGAATTTGGAAGTAATTAGGGATTTAACTCAAAGGTTATGGAAAACCCCATCATCTAGTAGGGTAGATTCGGTCACTAACTTTCAGTGGACACGTGCTGAAGGAGATAATCTAACTATAGGTGACTTAATTCCAGATGGTATAATTTCCAATGAGGTTGCCTTAAATGCAAAAGAAGTGGCTTTGGCAGAGCCATTGCTTCTAAACTCATTAGTCAATGAAGAAGCTACGGTGACTGGTATTAATATTACTGTTATTAAACCTGATGATGCAATAGAAGCTGGGAATTCAGTGGTAAAGATAATGGAGTTTATTAGAAACGAGCGAGAGATTTTTGAAAAAAAATATCCTGACATAAATTTTTATATTAGTGGTGGTGTGCCGCTTACAATGGCTTTTACAGAAGTTTCTTTAAGTGATATGGGCCTTTTAACACCTTTAATGCTTTTAGTTATATTTTTAGTTGCAGGTATTTCATTAAGAACATTTTTAGGATCCATACTTACAGCCTTCATAGTTACTTTATCTGTGATAGGAATGTTGGGGATATCAGGTTGGTGTAAATTTATACTTAATGCTGCTACTTTCAATTCTTTCTTAATGTTATCGGCACTCACCATAGCTCATTGTGTTCATATAATGAGCACGCAAAGGATTCAGATGAGACTAGGAAAAAACAAAATTGATGCTGTAAGTGAATCTTTAAGGGTTAATTTACAACCAGTTTTCATGACGGCAATCACTACTGCAATAGGTTTTTTGTCCATGCACTTTTCTGATTCTCCGCCTTTTAGGGAACTCGGATATATGATGGCCTTCGGGAATATAGTTGTATTTTTAAATGCTGTTATTACTCTCCCAGCTTTGTTATTAATACTCCCAGCAAGAGTTAAATCCACAGGATATTCAAATGCTGAGAAGATAATGACTAAGTTAAGTGATTTTGTAGTAGTGAATAGAAAGACTTTGCTTGTTTCAGTTGGATGTATAATGATTCTTCTTAGTTTGGGAATGACTAAAATAACCTTAGATGATACTTGGACTAAATATTTTGATGAAAGATTTGAAATAAGGAATCATTCGGACTTTGTCGAAGATAATCTCACAGGTCTGAATGCAATAGAATATTCTATTCCTGCTGGAGAGTCGGATGGAATAAATGACCCAGAGTATTGGCATAAAATTGATAGACTAGTAGCCAAAATAAAAAAAGAACCAAATGTTAGCAATGTTTCAAGTGTTTCTGATATAATAAAAAGGTTAAATAAGGCCTTAAACGCGGATGATGCAAGTTTTTACTCTATTCCAGAAAATAGAGAGTTAATTGCACAGTATATACTTTTATATGAGCTCTCTGTGCCATTTGGACTTGATCTGAATGACAGAATTAATGTTAATAAGTCGGCTACTCGCTTAAGTGTAGTAATAAGTCATGCATCAAATGATGACCTGAGAGAGTTGGATACAAAGATTCAAACATTTATAGATTCTGAAATGCCAGAATTTAAAACACCTGGAACAGGACTTTCAGTGATTTTTTCTCATTTTTCTAAACGTAATATAGATTCAATGTTAATAGGAACCTCAAGTGCCTTAATAGTAATTTCTTTTCTCTTAATATTTGCTCTAAAAAGTTTAAAAATTGGCATAGTAAGTCTTGTTCCAAATTTATTTCCAGCAGCAATGGGATTTGGCTTGTGGGGATATCTTAAGGGAGAAGTAGGTGTAGCTATTTCTGTTGTAGCGGCTATGACGTTAGGAATTGTTGTAGATGATACGGTTCATTTTTTGAGTAAATATTTAAGAGCTAGAAGAGAACATGGATCTAGTCCTGAAGAAGCTACAAAATATGCTTTTACTAATGTAGGATTTGCCCTGACTGTGACCACCATGGCACTTGTAGGGGGATTTAGTGTATTATCTTTATCAGGATTTAAAGTAAATTCTGATATGGCAATTTTAACTGCTATTACTATAGCGATAGCATTATTTATAGATTTATTGTTTTTACCGGCATTATTAATAGGAATCGACAAATTAAAGTTGGGATCATTCAGAAAAAAAAATATTAAATAATAATATGTTAGGAGTTTTTATGAATAAGGCATTATGTAAATCTATCATTATCAACTTTGTTGCTATATTTACTTTGTTTTTTGTCTTTAGTGGAATTGCTTTAAGCGAAACACCTGAGGAAAAGGCACTTCGTATCGTTACGGAAGCTGATGAATACGATAGCGGATTTCAAGATAGTCTTTCTTCTTCCGAGATGATACTGCGTAATAAGCAAGGCGAAGAAACTGTAAGGTACTTCAGGGGAAAAACTTTGGAAGTAGAAGGTGATGGTGATAAAACCCTTTTTATATTTGATAGTCCTAGAGATGTTAAGGGTACAGCTACTTTAACTTTTAGTCATAAAATAGGGCCCGATGACCAATGGTTGTATTTGCCTGCTCTCAAGAGAGTTAAAAGAATTACATCAGATAATAGATCAGGTTCATTTGTTGGGTCTGAGTTTGCCTATGAAGATTTGGGTAGTCAAGAAATAGAAAAATATACGGATAGAGTTGTTATAAGAGATGAAGAATGTCCCAATTCAAAATGAAAAGAGAATTGAAATGTGATTGAACGTAAAAAGGTAGAAAAAAGTTCAGGATATAGTCGTCAAATTCTTTGGATTGATCAAACTCCTGCTCATAGAGTCTGGAAAATAGACTTTTTTGATAGAAAAGAGTCATTATTAAAAACATTAAACTTTTCTGATTATAAAATATATCTTGATAAATTTTGGAGGCCAAGTAAGTATTTTATGATTAATCATCAAACTGGAAAATCTACAGATTTATTTATAAATAATATTGAATTTAAGGTAGGTTTAAGTTCTGAAGATTTTAATCAAAAATCGTTGTCAAGGGTTCGTTAAATATCTTTATATGTTTCGCTACTTAATTATTTTTTTAATTCTCAAAATACTTCCATCGAGTACAGCTATTTCTAAAGTTATTTATAAAGAAATTAATAACGAGTTGGTTTTAGAATCCAGGTATTTTCCAAAGAAGCCGGCTTATGAAGGGCAAAAAGAAAATTCTTTTTTATCCAGCTATAAGTCAGAGCTATATCTTGAGTGGGATGACAACTTATCTTTAACATTAACCCCATTTGCTAGATATGATAGATATGATGAAAGTAGATCTTATTTTGATTTAAAAGAATTTTTTGTACTTTCCCATATAGAGAACTGGGAATATAGTGTTGGAGTAAAACAAGTTTTCTGGGGTATTACAGAATCGCAGAATTTGGTTGATATTATAAATCAGACTGATTCTGCAGATGGACCAGCAACAAAGGGGAAGTTGGGTCAACCTTTGGCATCAGTATCCCATATCTCTGATAATGGAATATTTGAGGTTTACTATTTGCCTATTTTTAGGCCTAGGACATTTATTGGTAATAAGGGTAGATTAAGATTGTCAAATTCTATTGATAAGATAGATCCTCAATACACAGGAGGAGCAGGAGAAAAAATACCTAACTGGGCTGCTAGATGGTCTAATAGTGTTAAAAATTGGGATATGAGTTTACATATATTTAGAGGAACGAGTAGAGAAAGTTCAGTAATTACAACTTTAAGAAATAGTGAGCTAAAATTAATATCAGGTTATCAAAAAATTAGTCAATTAGGGGGGACCTTCCAAAATGCCACAGGTCCCTTTTTATTTAAATTAGAAAGTATTATAAGGAATGGACAAAATAACTCTAAAAACGACAGAGATAATTATTATGCTTGGGTAGGAGGTCTTGAATGGAGTATAACAAGAATATTTGGAAAAGCTTGGGATGCTTCCATATATACAGAGTATAATAAAGACAGCAGAAAAGATCTTTCTCCAGAAACTTTGCAAAATGACATTTTTTTAGCAGGATTGTTAAACATAAACGATATTAATGGAAGTGAAATATATATTTCTTCTACCTGTGACATGGATGGTGCTGGAAACACAGCTTCACTAAAGGCTAGTAGAAGATTTGGCGAATCATGGAGAGTTGAAATATCTTTTAACTCTTACTGGAGATCTAAAACTGGTGATCCTACTTATTCTCTTAGACGCGACGATTATACAGAGTTTTACCTTAAAAGATTTTTTTAATAGTTGTTACCGTTGAAGTTATAAAAAAGATGACTATAATTTAACAAAATAAAACGGGAGGGTTAATTATGAAATCTGGAAATTTTTTTTCTGAGAATTTAGATGAGTTTTCAATAGAAAAAACAATTATAGAGAGTGATTACGTTCCCAGCGAAGAAGAACCATTTATGAATCCAAGACATTTAGCCTACTTTAAGAAGAGATTGTTTGATTGGAGAGAGGAAATGCTTTCTAAGAGAGGGAATGCTTTAAATAATCTACAAAAACAATCTGATAAAGAAGCTGACGTTTATGATAGAGCAAGTTCTGAGAGTAATCGTGCAATTGAGCTTAGAACTAGTGATAGACATAGGAAGTTATTATCAAAGATAGATTCTGCTTTAAAACGTATAGAAGATGGTTCATATGGTTATTGTTTGGAAACAGGTGAAAAAATAAGCCTAAAAAGACTTCATGCGAGGCCTATTGCTACATTAAGTATAGATGCACAAGAAAAGCACGAAAGATTAGAAAAAACTTTTCGTGATGATTAAATCAAACCTATTATAAAAATATAGTTTTGTAAAATAATTGTTAATTAATTGAATCTTTTGTGAATATTCTTATAATAAATAGTACAAACAAAGATCAAATATAGAACATTGTAAGAAAATCACTTAAATTTGTTGGGAAAATCAATGGAAAATTCAGATAAGAATAAAGCTTTAGAAAGCGCACTAGGTCAAATAGAGAGAACTTATGGGAGTGGGTCAATAATGAGGCTGGGAGATGATACAATTGTGGATATAGAAGCTATCTCTACGGGATCTATAGGCTTAGACATTGCCCTGGGTATAGGAGGCTTACCAAAGGGTAGAATAGTAGAGATATATGGACCTGAAAGTTCTGGCAAGACAACTTTGGCATTGCATGTACTCTCTTCAGCGCAAAAAAGTGGGGGAACT
>CAYRXL010000083.1:0-2066 GCA_964428295.1 uncultured Alphaproteobacteria bacterium | reverse complement strand
ACATGCAATGGATCCAGTTTATGCAAAGAATCTTGGAGTAGATGTAGAAAAATTGTTGATATCCCAACCAGATGCTGGAGAGCAAGCTTTAGAAATTGCAGATACCCTAGTAAGATCTGGAGCTGTTGATGTACTGGTCATAGATAGTGTAGCAGCTTTAGTTCCAAGAGCAGAGTTAGAAGGGGAAATGGGTGATAGCCATGTAGGATTGCATGCACGATTGATGAGTCAGGCATTAAGAAAATTAACTTCATCAATTTCTAAATCTCAATGTATGGTCATTTTTATTAATCAAATCAGAATAAAAATAGGAGTTATGTATGGTAACCCTGAAACTACTACGGGAGGTAATGCATTGAAATTTTATGCTTCTGTACGTATGGATATAAGAAGAATTGCTCAGATTAAGGATAAGGACCAAATAGTTGGTAATCAAACTAGAGTAAAGGTTGTAAAAAACAAGGTTGCACCACCGTTTCGTATAACTGAGTTTGACATAATGTATGGTGAGGGCATTTCAAAAGAAGGAGAGATCATAGACTTGGGATCTAAAATAGGAGTTATTGAAAAATCTGGTTCTTGGTATAGTTATAATAGTCAGAGAATAGGGCAAGGAAGAGAAAATGCTAAAAAATACTTAATGGAAAATCCTGAAACATTGTTATCAATAGAAGAAGCAATTAAAGATAATTCAGGTATAGGATCAGAGCAAATAGAAGGTGCATCAGTTAAGCAAAGTGGAATTTCTGAACAAGAATCTAAACAAGAATAAGATAAACAAATAAAAAAGTTTCAAGGCAAGACAGGCAGTAAAGCATTTTGTATAAAATTAATAATAGGTAGTGTTGTAAAATCTTATCATTTTATATTATAGTTATATTTGAACTGTGATAGCCTAGTGAGATTGGTAAGAGATGTCATTTAAAACTAATGAAATTAGGAGTGCCTTTCTAAATTATTTTTTGGAACGTAATCATAAAATCATGCACTCTTCACCTTTGGTGCCATTAAATGATCCCACATTGTTGTTTACTAATGCAGGCATGGTTCAATTTAAAAATATATTTGTAGGAATTGAATCCCCCCCGAGTTTAAAAAGTATTGCTACTTCGCAAAAATGTGTAAGAGCAGGAGGAAAGCATAATGACTTGGATAATGTGGGTTATACATCTAGACATCATACATTTTTTGAAATGCTCGGTAATTTTTCATTCGGAGGTTATTTTAAGGATAAAGCTATTAAAATGGCATGGGATCTTGTTACAAATGAGTTTTCAATTGATCCCAAGAAATTAATAATAACTGTTTACGAAGAAGATGATGAAGCATTTCAAATATGGAAAAAAGTAAGCAATTTTTCCGATGACAAAATAATACGTATTTCCACTTCTGATAATTTTTGGATTATGGGAGAAAGTGGTCCTTGTGGTCCTTGTTCAGAAATTTTTTATGATCATGGTGAGCATATATCTGGGGGACTGCCTGGTTCTTCTCAAGAGGGTGATAGGTATGTGGAAATTTGGAATTTAGTATTTATGCAATATAACCAAGGGAATGATCTTAAAAGAACAAAATTACCGAATCCTTGTATAGATACTGGTATGGGTCTTGAGAGATTAGCTGCAGTATTACAAGGTAAAACAGATAATTATGATATAGATCTCTTTAGAAATCTTATAGAAAACTCCATTTCTATTTTAAATGTTGATGAAGAGGGTCATAGAAAAAATTCTCATAGAATTATTATAGATCATTTGCGTTCATCAGCTTTCTTAATGGCTGATGGTGTAGTGCCATCTAATGAAGGGAGAGGTTATGTTTTAAGGAGAATAATGCGTAGAGCTATGAGAAATATACATGCTCTTGATATAAAAGAACCTTCTATGTATAAGATGATTCCTAAATTAATAGACGAAATGGGAGAGGCTTTTCCAGAATTAATAAGAGCGCAAGATATGATAAGTAATTTTCTTTATCATGAAGATAATAGGTTTAACGAAACATTAGATAGGGGAATTAACTTATTAAAAATAGAAACAGATAAACTGGGCGATAAAGAAAGTTTA
>CAYRXL010000082.1:6756-7572 GCA_964428295.1 uncultured Alphaproteobacteria bacterium | reverse complement strand
GGTCATAACTTATACAGGGCTGTAATAATTGAAGTTAAAAAATTTATTAGAACCTTCTATAAATGATCTTGGATATAACCTAGTTGGATTAAGTATATCTGATGATAATGGTAAGGTGTTAAGAATAATAATAGAAAGGAAAGATTTAGAGAGTGTTTCCTTAAGTGATTGTCAAAAAGTAAGCAAATCACTAAGCCCTATATTGGATGTGGAAGATTTAATTAGAGATTCGTATAGGTTGGAGGTTTCTTCTCCAGGAATTGAGGACTCTAGAGATAATTTTGATGATTGGGAGAATTCTATTGGAAGTGAAGTCTTGATTATTTTGCATAAATCTTTAAATAAAAAACAAAAAAGGTTAAGAGGTATCTTAAAAGAGACAAATGGTAATTTTATTATAATAGAATTTAAGAACCGCTTATACGAAATTAGTTATACTAATATCAAAAAGGCAAAGCTTTTAATATAAAAATATAAATTTTATAGGCAAAAATATGAGTAATTTAGAAACAGAATCTGTAGTAAGGCCTGAACTATTGCAAATTGCAGAGGCTGTTGCAAGGGATAGGTCAATAGAAAAAGATTTAGTTATAGAGGCAATGGAGCAAGCCATAGTAACTGCTGCCCGAAGAAAATATGGGCAAGATTTAAATATAAAAGTAGAAATTGACAGAAAGTCAGGAGAAATAAAATTATCAAGAGTTCTGGAGATAGTTGAGAGTGTAGAAAACTCTGCTCAACAAATTACTCAAGAGGAAGGGAAAATTAGGGATCCTAATGCTAAGCTAGGAGATTATTTTTTCGATCCTTTGCCTC
>CAYRXL010000082.1:0-6746 GCA_964428295.1 uncultured Alphaproteobacteria bacterium | reverse complement strand
CTCAAACTGCTAAGCAAGTTATTGTTCAAAGGGTGAAGGAGGCTGAAAAAGAGAGACAGTTTGAGGAGTATAAGGATAGAGCTGGAGAGATAATTAATGGTTTGGTCAAGAGAGTAGAATATGGAAATGTAATTGTTGATTTGGGTAGGGCAGAGGCTTTTATGAGAAGAGATGATACAATTCCTAGGGAAAGCTTCCGATCTGGAGATCGTATAAGAGCCTATATAACTGAGGTAAGAAAAGATTCTAAAGGTCCTCAGATTTTTATTTCGCGTGCTTGTAACGAATTTATGGATGCTCTCTTTACGCAGGAAGTTCCTGAAATTTATGACGGAATTATCGAGATTCGTTCGGTTTCTAGGGATCCGGGAAGTAGAGCTAAAATAGCTGTTATTTCTCAAGATAAAACTATCGATCCTGTTGGAGCTTGCGTTGGCATGCGAGGTAGTAGAGTACAAGCTGTAGTAAATGAACTTCAAGGAGAAAAGATAGATATAATCCCGTGGTCTGAAGACTCAGCAGCATTTATAGTTAATTCATTGTCCCCAGCAGAGGTTACAAAAGTAGTGCTAGATGAAGAAAATAAAAAGGTTGAAGTGGTGGTTCCTGATGATCAACTCAGTCTTGCCATAGGAAGGAGAGGACAAAATGTAAGACTAGCATCTCAACTGTCAAGCTGGGATATAGCAATTTTGACTGAAGGATCTGAATCAGAAAGGAGACTGGAAGAGTTTAAAAATGATTCCAATGATTTAATAGAAGCCTTAGTAATAGATGAGGTTATAGCACATTTACTGGTGTCTGAAGGTTTTAGATCAGTTGAAGCTGTTGCATATGTGCCTCTCAAGGAACTTGTAGATATAGAGGGGTTTGATGAAAAACTTGCAGAAGAACTTAGAAATAGAGCTTTAACACATATAAGTGATAAGAATAAAATCTTAGATAAAGAAAGACAAGAGCTGGGTGTTTCTGATGAAATAGCTTCTATTGAAGGATTGGAGCCTTCTATGTTGGTTGTACTGGGTAAAGCAGGAATAAAATCGAGAGATAACTTGGCAGATTTATCGTCTGACGAACTTAAAGAAATACTAGGAGATGAAGCTATTCAAGATGAGACAGTTGCTAAAATAATAATGATAGCAAGAGAGCCTTGGTTTAAAAATGAGGATAAAATTAAATAAAATTGTAGTTTTATTGTTGTTTATTTTATTTAATCATATAGAGTTTTCTTATTCCAAAGTATATTATAACTAAAAAATAAAGCTTTATATTGAGTGCAATATGCCTGAGAAAAATGAAGAAAATAAATCTGGTAAGATAAAGAAGTTAGGTTTGTCAAATAGTCCAGGAAAGCTGGAAATAAGGAAAACTATTGAAGGTGGAACTGTAAGACAATCTTTTAGTCATGGTAGAATAAAATCTGTAGCAGTAGAAGTAAAAAAAATTAGGACCTTTCAACGTGAAAAGACAGGCTCTATGTCCGAAGTTTCAGAAGATAATATATCTGCTGTCAAAGAACCAGAAGAGAAAATTAAGAAAGTAGAAGTTAAAACTAAAGAAAAGGAAGATTCCGCTTCCAGAAAAACCTTGTCTGATTTGGAGTTACAAACAAGAAAAGAAGCAATTAAGGTTGCAGATGAAAAGAGTACTGCCGATAATAAAAAGAAAAAATCAAATAATTTTGACATAGAAAATAAAGATAGAAGTCAAGAAAAACCCCCGTCTCCTGACGATATACGCTTAGGAACGAAAAGTACAAAAAAATTACAAGAACAAGTAAATGAGAATTACGCTAAGGTTGATTTAACTGAGGAAGAGGAAGCAAGAAAACCTTCTGGAAAAAAAGGAAGAGCTGACTTAAAAAAACAACTTTCTTTAGGAAATCAAATTAGAAGAAAAAGTGGAAAAATTACTCTCCAACAAGCTTTTGACGATGAAGAACGCCAAAGAAGCTTGGCATCTGTGAGAAGAGCACGTCAAAAAGAAAAGAAAGCTTTAGAGCAAATTGATGGAAAAAATCAAATACAAAAGAAGGTTGTGCGTGAAGTTATTGTACCTGAGTTCATAACAGTTCAAGATTTAGCTAATCGAATGGCTGTAAGAAGTTCAGATGTAATAAAGGTTTTAATTTCAAATGATGTAATGGTTACAGCTACACAGACTATAGATGCTGATACTGCAGAGATAGTAGTTCTTGAGTTAGGGCATACAGTAAAAAGAATATCAGAGGCAGATGTTGAAATAGGACTAAGAACGGATAGCAAAGAAAAAAAAGATGCTAAAGAGAGGCCCCCTATTATTACTGTTATGGGGCATGTTGATCATGGAAAAACTACATTATTAGATTCTCTTAGAGATACTGATATAGTTCAAAAAGAAGAAGGGGGAATTACTCAACATATAGGAGCTTATCAAATTAATTCTTCTTCTGAAAAAAAAATTACTTTTGTTGATACTCCAGGACATGAGGCTTTTAGTGCTATGCGTGCGCGAGGAGCAAAATTTACAGATATAGTAGTTCTTGTTGTTGCAGCGAATGATGGTGTTATGCCTCAAACTGTTGAAGCAATAAAGCATGCAAAAGCAGCTAAAGTTCCTATTATTTTGGCCATAAACAAGATTGATGTTGAGGGTGCAAATTCAGAAAAAGTGCAACAAGAATTATTACAACATGATGTGATTGTAGAAAAAATGGGTGGTGATATCCCAGCAGTAGAAATTTCGGCCCTTAAAAAACAAAATTTAGAAGAATTAATTGAAACTATTGAATTGCAAGCAGATATATTAGAACTAAAAACTAGCTATTCTCAAAGAGCGGAGGGAGTAGTAATAGAATCTAAAAGAGAACAAGGAAGAGGGGTTGTAGCATCTATACTTTTACAAAGTGGTACATTAACAAAAGGTGAAATCGTTGTGGCTGGATCAGAATGGGGAAGAATAAGAGCAATAATTAGTGATAAAGGTGAGATTTTAAATTCGATAGATCCTTCTACGCCTGCAGAGATACTAGGATTAAATGATATACCACTAGCAGGTGATGAACTTATAGCATTAGAAAATGAAACTAGAGCTAAAGAAATAAGCGAATATAGAAAATCTATAGTTTTAAGAAAGAAGAATGCTGTTTCTTCTAGGGCAACATCAATTGAAAGTGTAATGAATAAAATAGAAACTGGAGAAAAAAAACACCTTCCTATAGTGCTAAAGACTGACGCGGTGGGTTCCCAAGAAGCTATATCCGCAAGTATAGAACAGATTGGCAATGATGAAGTAAGTGTACAAATTTTGTTATCAGGAGTTGGAGGAATAACAGAATCTGATATTACTCTGGCTGTTGCAAATGAAGCAGTAGTATTTGGCTTTAATGTGCGTGCTGATGCTCCAGCAAGAAAACTAGCCAAGCAACAGCGGGTGGAAATTAGATATTTTTCAATAATTTATGAAATTTTTGAAGAAATAAGATCTTTGCTTTCTGGGTTGTTGGATCCTATTATTAAAGAAACTATTTTAGGTTATGCAGAAGTGAAAAATATATTTAAGATTACTAAAGTAGGTAAAGTGGCGGGTTGTGAAGTAACAGAAGGACTGATAAGAAAAGGTGAAAAAGTAAGAATAATAAGAGATGGTGTGGTTGTCCATAATAGTGACTTGTCAACACTTAAAAGACATACTGAAGAAGTTTCAGAAGTAAAGGAAGGCATGGAATGTGGGGTTTCTTTGGCAAGTTTTCATGACATCAGTAAGAAGGATGTTATAGAATGTTATCATGTTGATAAAACAGAAAGAATTTTTGAACAAAGTTAATTTTAAGTTAGGAAGAAAAATTGAAAACTATAAGTCAAAGAGCTAGAAGAGTAGGTGAAAGTGTGAGAGAGATACTAGCTGAAATTTTATTGATGGATTCTCATCATATACCTGAACTTGAAGGAAAAACTATAACCATAACTCAAGTAATTCCAAACTCAGATTTAAGAGCTGCTAAGGTTTATGTTGGCGCTCTAGGTGGGGATGAAAAAACAATGGCTCAGCTATTAAATTCTTTTTCATGGAAACTTTCTTCTTTAGTAGCTAAAGAGATAAAAACTAAACATTCACCTAAGCTATTTTTTTTTCCTGATGATACACATAAAAAAATTAAAAAAATAGATGATCTCCTGAAATATTCGAGTAAAACCTAGAATATTGTTATATGATCATTCTAATGGTTGGCTAGTTCTGGATAAAAGTTATGGATTAACCTCAACTAAGGCAGTAAACAAAATAAAAAGAAAATTATCTATTAAGAAAGCAGGGCATTTGGGTACACTAGACCCCTTGGCCACAGGCGTTTTGCCTGTTGCTTTAGGAGAGGCAACAAAAACAATACCATATATTAAAAATCTTACAAAAAAATATAAATTTATTATTAAATGGGGAGAGGAAACTTCTACTGATGATAGAGAAGGAAAAATTATAAGTGAATCACAAAAAAGACCAACGTTAGTCGAGATTAAAAGAGTATTAAGCTTGTATGCTGGAAAAATGGAACAAGTTCCTCCAAAATATTCGGCTATAAAGATTAATGGAGAAAGAGCCTATAATCTATCAAGAAGAGGTAATATGTTTTCCATGCCAAAGAGAATGATTGAAATTAAATCGATACATGTTACAAATGTAATTGATAGGGATCATACGAGATTTGAGGTGGAGTGTGGAAGTGGTACTTATGTAAGGTCATTAGCCAGAGATATTGCAAGAAGTTTAGGAACTTTAGGACATGCTTATCTTATAAGGAGGACTAGAGTTGGGCAATTTTTAGAGAAAGACTCCTTTGCTATTTCTGATGATAAAGTTGATAAAAAAAGCATGAAAGTAAAAATTATACCAATAGAAAAGGTTTTGGAACATATGACTATAGTAGAATTAACAAATCATAAATTATTAGAAAAATTACAAAATGGACAAGCTATAAAAGTTAAAAATCTGAAAAAAAAATTCTTTTTCGGGGAAAAATTAATTATAAAAGCAAAAGGAAAATTAATTTCAATTGCAAATTTGTCTGATGGACACATAGTGCCAGTAAGAAATTTTAATATCTAAAGTTTATGGAGGAATAAATGCCAGTAGAACCAGAGCGTAAGAAAGCTCTAATTAAAAAATATTCAAAGAATGCTCATGACACTGGATCTTCTCAGGTTCAAGTAGCAATTCTAACTGAGAAAATAAATAATTTAAGTGGACATTTTAAAAAACACAAAAAAGACAATCATTCGAGGAGGGGTTTAATAAGAATGATAAATAACAGAAGAAATTTATTGGATTACTTAAAGCAAAATTATAAGAATGAGTACACTGCTATAATAAAAAAATTAGGATTAAGAAAATAATAGAAAGGTAATGATGTTTGATAACGTAAAAAAAAGTATGAAATGGGAAGGAAGAGAACTGCTATTAGAGACAGGGAAAATAGCAAGACAAGCTGACGGTGCAGTCATGGTGACTTATGGTGGAACCAAGGTTTTATGTTCAGTTGTTGGGGAAAAGAAAGCAAATTCAGAATTAGACTTTTTTCCACTAACCATTAACTATATTGAAAAAACTTATTCTGTTGGTAAAATACCAGGAGGTTTTTTTAGAAGAGAGGGAAGACCTACCGAGAAAGAAACACTGGTTTCAAGACTTATTGATAGACCTATAAGACCCTTGTTTCCTGAAATGTTTAGAAATGAAGTCCAAGTAACTTGCCAGGTTCTAAATTATGATCTTATAAATAGTGCAGATGTTGTTGCTATGATAGGTGCTTCTGCTGCATTGACTATCTCAGGGATTCCATTTTATGGACCTTTAGGGGCAGCAAGAATAGGTAGAATAAAAGATAAGTTTGTTATCAATCCGAGTTCGGAGGAAATGATTTCTTCAGATTTAGACCTAGTAGTATCAGGAACATCTGAAGGTGTATTAATGGTTGAATCTGAGGCTAAAGAATTATCGGAAGAACTGATGTTAGAGGCTGTTGTTTTAGGGCATAAAAGTTACAAATCAGTATTAGAACTGATTATAGAGCTTGCAGAGGATTCAGCAAAAGAGCCCTGGTCACTAGAAAAGCTAGATACCTCAAATTTTGATAAATTAGTAAGAAATATAGCAAAAAAAGATATAGAAAAGGCTTATAAAGAAAAAGACAAGAAAAAGAGACAAGAAAGTATCTCGATTATTAAAAATAAAGTGGAAGAAAAGGCTCAAGAAGAGAAAGCCGACAAAATATTAATGGGAGATGCTTTCAAAAATTTAGAAAAAGAATATGTGAGAGAGCAAGTGCTCAAATCTAAAAAGAGAATTGATGGAAGAGGATTAGAAGAAATTAGGAAAATAGAATCAGAAATAAATCTACTCCCTAGATGTCACGGGTCAGCTTTGTTTACTAGAGGAGAGACTCAGGCTTTAGTTACATTAACCCTAGGAACCACTCAAGATGAGCAAATAATTGATTCAATAGATGGCGATTACAGAGAAAAATTTTTGTTACATTACAATTTTCCTCCTTATTCTGTTGGAGAGGTAGGAAGAGTAGGTAGTCCAGGAAGAAGAGAAATAGGGCATGGAAAGCTAGCTTGGAGGGCTATACATCCAATGCTTCCAAAAGACTCTGATTTTCCTTATACAATAAGAATAGTTTCAGAAATTACAGAGTCGAACGGCTCTTCATCGATGGCAACAGTATGTGGTAGTTCATTGGCCTTGATGGATGGGGGAGTTCCAATTAAAAA
>CAYRXL010000081.1:494-7756 GCA_964428295.1 uncultured Alphaproteobacteria bacterium | reverse complement strand
TTGCTGCTCTACAGAGGCAGGTTCTGTATCTCCTTGAGTAACTATTAATCTCCTTAATATTGAACGATAGTCACCTGGAACTTTTTGCCATACTGGTTTTCCTATATGGTCACCAAAGTGAATTTTTCTATCTTTTACCCTGTCGTTTAAAAAGATACCCCATCTGTAATCAGGCATTTTCACTTTACCATAAGTAGCCCATCCTGCGCTATCAACTGATGTTGCCGTTCTCAAATACACTTGAAATGCCTGAAAGCCTTCAGGACCCAGTTCTTTCCACCAATTCATAAATCTAGGCTGCCAATGTTCTAAAGCTCTTTGTAGAGATAGATCGTTACTCAAGCCTACGTTGTTTGGAATTTTTTCTTTATAGTCAAAGCTTGTCATAATTAAACTCTTTTTTTATCTAATTTTGCTTTACTGCCAGTTCCAAATAACTTTAAAGCGCCCTTTTCACTAACTGCGTTAGGTCTATTAAAAATCCAATTCTGCCATGCAGACAAACGACCAAATATCTTAGTTATATAATTTTCTTTACCGGGAAATCTCAAATTTGCCTCTAGTCCACTTAATGCATCTGGAGAAAAAGATCCTCTTTCCTCCAAACTAATTCTAATTTCTTCATTCCAATCTAATTCATCAGGTATAATTGTCACTAAAGAGTAATAAAATGAATCATTAGCATCTAATTTTTTTCCCTTAAGATTTTCTAATAACCTAATTTTACTTTTATTGTTATAAAATCTAGTTTCTAACCTTGTCATACCGTTAACCATTTCTAATGAGTTAAAATTCAATTCTGATAAAACTATAAATGGACCTATTTCATTATTGGACACGTTGTTTAGCATATAGGATCTATCTGCACTAAACAAAAATTCTGCTAATATTCCAGCAAAACAACTTTTATTTTCTACGATAGTAAAAATCGATCTAGAAGAAACATCAAATCTAGACAATGTTCTTCTATAAAAACCTAAGATTTCATTAATAAACCAATGCTCTTTGAAAGTTAATAAAATTTCACTGATCTTTAAAACCAAGTCTATATCACCAAAAGATTTGATTGTAATAATACCAACATTCAACTCATTTGTTCTAAGCAGTAATATGGCATCATCTAGATCCCTAGTAAGCTTTAGAGGCCACCAATCACATCCCATTCTCAATATCTCTTCTAAATTTAATATATCTTCATTCTTCGGGCCCAATATATTAAAACTAGCAATGCTATTTTTCCTATCTATTTCTATATCTAAAGATTCATACTTTATAGTGTCTTGGCTTATCTTTCTCTTGATTTTTTTAAGCTTTATTCCTTTTTCACCATTTCTAAGCTTGACTTTTTTACTTAGAAAAGAAACCCTTTCATCTATCAAAGAAGAAAACTCTGATGGAGGTGCAATGTGGTCTACCAAACCCCACTCAAGAGTTTTTTTTCCTCTTATGCCATCCGAGTTTGTACAAAATAAATCTGCAATATCCCTTCTAACATTTCTTTTATCTATCAATCTGGTAACTCCTCCTGTTCCTGGTAATACACCAAGAAGAGGCACTTCTGGCAAGCTTACTGTACTAGAACGATCATCTATCAATAATATCTCATCACATGCCAATGCAACCTCATACCCCCCTCCAGCACATGCTCCATTAATTGCTGCTATAAATTTAATTGACCCATTGTTACTTGAGTCCTCAAATCCGTTTCTAGTTTCATTAGTAAATTTGCAGAAATTAACTTTCCAAGAAAGATCTGAATTTCCAAGCATATAAATATTTGCACCTGCACAAAAATTTTTTTCTTTGTTTGAACTTATTATAACTACTTTTATTCTGGGATTTTCAAAACGAATTCTTTGAATTATATCGTTCAGTTCAATATCAACTCCCAAGTCATAAGAGTTTAACTTGAGTTCATAACCAGGTTTAATACTCTCTTTTTCTGAAACATCCAACAATATAGTAGCTTTTTGATCTGCTACTTCTATTTTCCAATGTTTATAATCCTCAGGATCTCTATCAAATGTTATCAATAACTATTCTCCACAAACAAAATCTAATACTTGAGATTTATTTTCAATGTTAATATAGTTCAACTAATTTAAAATTGTAACTACCTTTTCATAAGAAAATTTAATGAAATTTTGTAAATACATACATATACTAGTAGCTTCTATGACTGGAAATGCAAGAATGGTAGGAGAAGAAATTAGTTTATATTGTAATAAAAAAAATATTAATAATAAAGTATTTGAAATGGATGAAATAAATGCATCATTCTTAAGTAATAACACTCATCCCATAATAATATGTTCATCTACCTATGGACAGGGAGAAGTTCCTGATAATGCTATTTCTTTTTATAAAGAATTAAAGAAAGCTGAACCTGACCTATCCCATATAAAATACGCATTGTTTGGTTTAGGAGATAGCACCTACAAGGATACATTCGCATTTGGTGGAAAAAAATTAGACAAACTATTTCTATCCTTAAAAGCTAAACCTATAGGAACTTCCTATTTCCATGATGCCTCAGAAAGCACACTTCCAGAAGATGAGGGATTGAAATGGTTTAAAGAAAATATAATAAATAAATTATTTATATAAAATGAAATTAAAAACTAATAGAAAATACAATGCTGCATATGACTTAATCAATAGAAATGTTAGCAGGAACCCTAACAAGATTGCCTTTATAGATAACTCACATAAATTAACTTACAAACAACTGTTTCTCAAAATAAATTCTCTAGCATATTCACTTAAAAGCATAGGTTTCAAACGAAACGATAGAATATTGGTTTGTTTGAATGACTCTACTAACTATCCAATCGCCTTTCTTGGATGTATTTGGGCTGGAATTATACCTATATGTATAAATACTTTACTCCCTAAAAAAGACTATGAATATATGATAAAAGATTCATCTGCAACTGGCATCATATATTCATCAACGCATTATGATATATTCTCTTCTATATTAAAGAAAAATAGCGATCCTTTAATTTCCATAGTAGAAGGTCACCCTGACAAGCCTGGCATGTTATCTTTCGAGAATTTAATAAATATTGAGAGAAAACTACATCCTAAACCTGCAAAAACTCGTGAGAATGATGTTTGTTTCTGGCTTTATTCGTCGGGTTCAACAGGAGAACCAAAGGGCACATTACACGTTCATCGTAGTTTACTTTCTACAGCCAACTCATATGGCAAAAAAATATTGAATATAAAAAAAAATGACATATTTTTTTCAGCCGCTAAATTATTTTTTGCTTATGGTTTAGGAAATGCACTCACCTTTCCTATGAGTATAGGTGGCACATCAATATTAAATTATGAACGTCCCACATATGAATCAGTTGCTAGAACTATAAAAAAAAATAAAGTAACCTTATTTTTTGGAGTTCCAACACTGTACGCACAAATTCTAAATTCAAAATTAAATAAAAATGATTACAAAAGCTTGAGACTCTGTATTTCTGCAGGTGAAGCTCTTCCTGCTCATCTATGTAATAAATGGCAGAAATTTCTTAAAATAAAAGTATTAGATGGTATAGGATCAACTGAAATGTTACATATCTTCATATCAAATAGAATAGAGGAACTGATTCCTGGATCATCGGGAAGACCCGTACCTGGATACACAGCAAGATTAATAAAAGAAAATGGAGAAGAAGCCAAAAACGATGAAATCGCAGAATTAGAAATCAGTGGAACATCAAGTGCCATCGGCTATTGGAATAAAAAAGAAAAAACAAAAAACACATTTCTTAAAAACTGGACAAAAACTGGTGACAAATATCTAAGGAATAAAGACGGTATATACACCTATTGTGGAAGAACGGACGATATGATGAAGGTTTCAGGTCAATACGTTTCTCCCTTTGAAATAGAAGGAGTGCTTCAAAAACATCAAAGCGTAATGGAATCTGCAGTTGTAGCAAGTCATGATAAAGATAATCTGGTAAAGCCTAAGGCTTATGTAGTCTTAAATAAAGGATACGAAGATTCTGAAGACTTAAAGAAAAAACTTACAATACATATAAAAAAATTTCTTACACCATTTAAGTATCCCAGGTGGTATGAGTTTGTCGATGTTCTACCTAAAACAGCTACAGGAAAGATACAAAGATATAAACTTAGAAAAATAAAATGAATACATATAAAAACTATATTAAAATTTATGATTACAAGATTGAAATTAAAAAGATTATCCACAAAAATAATAGCAACTTAAATCCTATCATATTTCTCCATGAAGGACTTGGAAGTGTAGCTCTTTGGAAAAATTGGCCATACCATATAGCAAAAAAGACTAATCGTGATGTAATTCTATACTCAAGAATAGGCATGGGAAATTCATCAAGCTTAAAAGTACCAAGAAAATTAGATTACATGCATTACGAAGGTATAAATATCTTACCTAAAATTATTAAGAAATTATCTATAAAAGAACCCATCATTTTAGGACATTCAGACGGAGCTTCTATAGCTTTAATATATTCAGGAAAAGGTTTTCCGACGAGTGCTCTAATACTAGAGGCACCTCATGTATTTGTTGAAAATATAACTGTCAAAGCTATTAATAAATCTAAAGAATTATGGTTAAACAATAACTTAAGAGATAAACTTAAGAAATACCATAAGGATGTTGATGGAGCTTTTAACGGATGGTGTGATATTTGGTTATCAAATGATTTTAAGTTATGGAATATCGAAGAATATTTATCACTAATTAAAGCACCTACTTTAATAATTCAAGGGGAAAATGATCAGTATGGCACTCTAAAGCAAGTGGATAGAATACATAACTGTTTAAAAATAAAGCCTGAAAAATTTATTATAAATAATTGTGGCCATACTCCCCATGCAGAATACCCTGATTTAGTGTCAGATAGAATTAAAAAGTTTTTATCTGTAAAATACTAATTAAAAAATATTAAAAAACTATGATTTTACTTAAAATATAGTTTTACTATAATTATTAAAGTAAATTAGCTGACAATTAAATTTTGGAAATAAAATGTCATTTAAAGTTTCTGTAATTCAAGACTCTCCAATAGTATTTGATCTTGATTCAACTATTAGTAAAGTTGATAAACTTACAAAAACAGCCTCTGAGAAAGGCTCTAAGGTAGTGCTATTTCCTGAAGCATTTATTTCCGCCTATCCAAAAGGACTAGATTTTGGAGCCAGGATAGGACAAAGATCAAACAAAGGAAGGGAGGATTTTAAGCGTTACTATAATTCTTCATTAGAATTCAATAGTAAGGAATTCCTTAAATTAACAACTATAGCAAAAAAATACAAAGTATTGTTAGTCATAGGAGTAATAGAAAAAGACAAAGGAACTCTTTATTGTACTGTATTATTTATTTCAGAAAAAGGTAAAGTTTTAGGAAAACACAGAAAAATTATGCCCACAGCAATGGAAAGAGTGATATGGGGATTTGGCGATGGCTCTACTTTACCAATAATAACTAGTGATTTTGGAAAAATAGGTGCCGTAATATGTTGGGAAAATTATATGCCTCTGATGCGCATGGCAATGTATAATAAAGGTATAGAAATATATTGTGCCCCCACAGCGGACGATAGAGAAACATGGCTTTCTACAGTTAAGCACATCGCATTAGAAGGACGTTGTTTTGTTTTGTCTGCTTGCCAATACCTAGAAAGAAAAGACTGCCCAAAGGATTATGATATTACTCCTGATAAAAATGCTCCTAGTTCAATTATTTTAAATGGAGGATCTTGTATAATTTCACCACTAGGCAAAGTTTTAGCAGGTCCTATTAGAAATAAAAAAGCTATAATCACTGCAGATATTGACTTACATGAAATAACAAAGGGAAAATACGATTTCGATGCAGTAGGCCACTACGCACGTCCTGATATATTCAAGCTTACTGTCTTTGAAGATGAAAACAAACCAGTTAATTCTATTTTAAAAAAAAGGATAAAAGAGAGAAAATAAGTTAGATATATCATAAATTTTTTAAGACATTTTCAGCTCTTGACACATCGAAAGCTCCTGGTTCTTCGACAAATAATTTTTTAACCTTTACTCCTTCTAAAATCATCGCAAATCTTTGTCCTCTAACTCCTAATGAATACATTGAACCATCAAATGTCAACCCAAGCTCTAAGGATAATTTAGCATTGCCATCCGCTATAAATATTATATCATCAAGAGCTCTATTTTTCTCTCCCCATGCTTTCATTACAAAAGGGTCATTAACTGCTAAACAAACTATTTCATCTACTTTCTTACTTTTAAATGATGGTATGTTTGCAATAAACCCAGGCAAATGTTTAGCTGAACAGGTTGGTGTGAAAGCTCCAGGCACAGAAAATAATACCACTTTTTTATTTTTTGGATGCAACAACGAATGATCAGCAAAAGCTACACTCAACCTCATATCTTTTATTTCACCCTTTTTAATTACTTTTAATTCAAGATCTGGAAGATCATCACCGACTTGTATCATTATTTTTCTCCTTTTCAAGAATATTTTAAAGTATTTCTTAGCTGCCCCTACTAATTATACTCTCTTCATTAGGAAATAGTTTGGTTGTATAGCATTGTACATTAACCTACATTTATCGCAATAATAATCCTTCTAAAACAAATTTTACTATCTCTCTATAAAACTTAATATTTCATAAAGTAAAATATTGATTTTATATGTTTATGTTTTATTTAAGTTTTCTATGTATTTGATTATCTTTTCACTGTTACATCTGACTCGAAATATTGTAGGTTTTAATTTTATTTGATATGTTATGATATGACTTCAATAGATATAGATACTATAAAAAAAGATTACCTTGTTAATGGAGTTACGGTTGTAAGAGGTATAATAAGCTCTAATTGGCTTAAAACCATGCAAACTGCCATAGACTATATCTTAGCTAATCCTGGCAAAGCATCTATAGAATATACTCCTAGTGGAAAAAAAGGTAGATATTATGGAGATTTTTTTATATGGATGAGAAACAAATCATTTAAAGATTTTGCGTTTCAAAGTATTTTACCTGAGTTAGCAGGAATAATTTTAGATAGTAAAAAAATTAACTTCTTTTATGATCAACTTTTAGTCAAAGAACCAAATACAGATGAATCTACACCATACACATTCCCCCCAATATTTTTCAGATCATTTATTTTATCATGTGATTCTTTAGAAAAAATAATAATGGGAATATCATCTCCCACTGCTTTTACAATTTGATTCATATATTGAGCAGAGCCATCCCAA
>CAYRXL010000081.1:0-484 GCA_964428295.1 uncultured Alphaproteobacteria bacterium | reverse complement strand
CTTAAGGGAAAACAGATTATATCATTTTGGGTTGGTTTTGATAAAGTAAGTAAAAAAAATGGGGCAGTTAAATATATTAAAGGATCACACAAATGGAATAAATTTTTTGCTCCTGCTACCTTTGGTAAAAAATCAGGATTTAGTGAAATTTATAAAAAAATGGGTCTCGAAACTATACCTGACATAAATTCTAACATTGATGAGTATGAGGTTTTATCTTGGGATTTACAACCAGGTGACATGCTAATCCACCACCCTTTAGTAGTGCATTCGTCATCAGGAAATTTTTCTTCTAATATGAGACGCAGAGGGCTTGCCTTGAGATACATAGGAGATGATGTAACTTGGGACGATAGGCCAGGAACATTTATCACAAATCCAAAACTAAAAAGCATACTACCTTCATTAGATTATAAAAAAGGACAGAGTTTAGATAGTGATTTGTTTCCCTTAATTTGGACATCTTAATAGTTAAATTAAGTAT
>CAYRXL010000080.1:7535-7792 GCA_964428295.1 uncultured Alphaproteobacteria bacterium | reverse complement strand
ATTTTTTTTTTCTTTTTATTTTTCTTTATTATTATATTCTTTCGATTCTTCCTGATTTTCAGTTTCTTTTGATTCTTCCTGAGGAGCAGTTTCTTTTGATTCTTCCTGAGGAGCAGATTCTTTTGATTCTTCCTGAGGAGCAGATTCTTTAGATTCTTCCTGAGGAGCAGATTCTTTAGATTCTTCCTGAGGAGAAGATTCTTTAGAATATTACTGAGGATAAGATTATTTAGATTCTTACTAAGTAAGAGATTATT
>CAYRXL010000080.1:6186-7525 GCA_964428295.1 uncultured Alphaproteobacteria bacterium | reverse complement strand
ACTACAATTTCAAATTCCTGCCTGGACTCGGAATAATTTTTGGATTCTCCTTCTCTTTTAGACGTTCTATTGTCTTTTTCTTAGGTTTAGCCTTATTTGGATTGTTCTTCTGTTTTTGTTTTACCAATCCTGCATCTGAAAGAAATCGATGAACTCGATCAGTCGGTTGAGCCCCATTTGATAACCAATATTTAACCCTTTCTAAGTCCATACTAATCCTATCCGATGAATTAGAGCTCTTTAGCGGATCATATGTACCTATTTTCTCTATAAACTTTCCGTCTCTTGGAGCCCTTACGTCAGCTATTACTATTCTGTAATATGGTTTTTTCTTAGCCCCATGTCTACTTAATCTTATTTTAACTGTCATAAATTGACTCCCATTTTTTCCTCATCCTAATTAAAATTTTTTAAAGATTTAAATATATCTTGCTTATTAATAAAATTATTATTTGAACCTGCCAACATATTTAACATCTTAGAACTTCCAGGTTTATTCATCTTTTTCATCATAACTTGCATTCCTTTAAACTGCTTGAGAAGCCTATTAACTTCATAAATTTCTGTACCTGATCCCTGAGCTATTCTTTTTTTTCTAGACCCATTTATTATCTTTGTATTTCTTCGCTCAACTAGAGTCATGGATGATATAATTGCACTAAGCCTTATGAAATGTCCATCATCTAAATTAGCATTGTTTAATATATTCTTAGCTTTTTTAACTCCAGGCAACATAGATAAAATACTTTTCATTCCACCAAGTTTCTTCATTTGTTTAAGTTGAGAACTAAAATCATCTAAAGTAAATTCTCCTTTAGAGATTTTTGCAGCCATTTTCTTTGCTTCTTCTTCATCAATCTCTTCTTCTGCCTTCTCTACTATTCCTACTATATCTCCCATATCTAAAATTCTATTTGCAACCCTAACTGCTGAAAAAACTTCAAAAGAATCAGGTTTTTCGCCAGTTCCTAAATATTTTATCGGTTTACCAGTAACGTGCCTCATGCTTAAGGCAGCTCCCCCTCTAGCATCTCCATCAATCCGAGTCAGGATGGTCCCCGTTATATCTAAATAACTCGCAAAACTCTTAGCTATATTTATTGAGTCCTGTCCAGTCATCGCATCTAAAACCAGAAGAGTCTCAATAGGCTTAGTTAAATTATGTATTTCTTTAATCTCTTCCATTAATTTTTTATCAATAGAAATCCTGCCGGCGGTATCAAATATAATTACTTCGTATCCACTCAACTTAGCCTCACTAAATGCATTTGAAATAATATCTGAAATGGAATCTTTAGGAACAAATTTTAATATTTCAACACTCACGTTATTTGCTAAT
>CAYRXL010000080.1:0-6176 GCA_964428295.1 uncultured Alphaproteobacteria bacterium | reverse complement strand
TCCATAGCTGCAGGTCTACTCTTGTCAAGAGAACACAATAAGACTTTCTTCCTATCTTTTTTTAACTTTAATGCAAGTTTAGCTGCTGTTGTTGTCTTGCCACTCCCTTGCAACCCTACCAGCAATATACAAGAAGGAGGTTTTGAAATTATTAATTTAGACTCACCATCACTTAATCCTCCCCCTAATAACTCAACCAGTCTATCATGTACAATTTTTACTACTACTTCTCCAGGCTTAACTGATCTAATAACTTTCTCTCCTATAGCTAAACCTTTGATTTCTTCAATAAAAGACTTTGCTACAGGTAGTGCCACATCAGCTTCCAAAAGAGCTATCCTAATATCTCTCAGAGCATCATTAACATCATTCTCAGTTAATATTCCTCTACTCTTTAAGTTTTCAAAAACCTTTAATAGTCTTCCACTTAATCCATCAAACATAAAATTCCTAATATTGTTTACTTTTGTTGGTAAGTTAGTACGCTTTTGGTAAGCTATTGTCAATATTAAGCTTTTCTCATATATATAACATTATACTAACCCAGATAAATTTGGATTGATAAAAATGAATATACCATTTGTAAAAATGAACAGCAACGGGAATGACTTTGTAATAGTAGATATTAGAAAAAACAAAAGAACAGCGACTAAAAACATGATAAA
This sequence comes from uncultured Alphaproteobacteria bacterium, assembly GCA_964428295.1. GTDB lineage: Bacteria > Pseudomonadota > Alphaproteobacteria > TMED109 > TMED109 > CAYRXL01. Next base: position 5,511 of record CAYRXL010000080.1, on the reverse strand, counting down.
GCAATTGTCAGATAGAAACCGTGGTATAGGTTTTGATCAATATATACAAATAGAAGGAAGTAGCTCTACCGATGTTTTTATGCGTACTTTCAATTCAAATGGCAAAGAAGCAGAAATGTGTTGCAACGCAGCTAGGTGTGTTGGATCATTAATAATAAAATCTTTAAAAAAAAATAAGGTTTCAATTAGCACTATATCAGAGTCTGTCTATGCTGAAAAAGAAAATAATGGTTTAATTTCAATAAAATTAATTTTACCTAAGCAAACGTGGAAAAGCATACCACTATCAAAGCGTATGGATCTAAATGATTTAAAACTAGATTATCAAAACGGAGCAATAAAAGGAGGAATGGCTGTAAATATGGGAAACCCTCATGTGATTTTTTTCTGTAAAAATATAGAAGAAGTTAAACTTACTGAAATAGGACCACTAATAGAGAAAAATACTTTATTCCCAAATGGAACTAACGTTGGGATAATAAAAATAATAAATAATAAAAAATTAAAAGTAAGGATTTGGGAGAGAGGAGTAGGATTGACATTGTCCTGCGGATCTGGTGCATTAGCTTCTTTTTATTCTGCATACAAAATGAGCTACTGCAGTGACAACGTAGAAGTTATTTTACCTGGAGGTAAAGTTACAATATCAATTTTTAATAATAACCATCTAAAAATGACAGGTCCTGTAGAAACTTCATTTCTGGGAGAAGTAAATCTATGATTATTTCTAGACAAATCAATGAAGTAATTAATTTTGGCTGTAGGTTAAATGATTGGGAAAGCAATAAAATACGAAAAACAGTAAACACTTTTCCTAACAAGAATCTAATAATCATAAATACCTGCGCAGTAACAAAAGAAACGACCAAACAAATCAAACAAAAAATAAGAAAACTTAAAAAATTATACCCAAAAAGAAAAATTATTTTAACAGGATGTGGAATCGAAGCAGATGAGCAAAAATACAAAAAAATGGAAGAAGTCAGTTCATTGGTAAAAAATAAGTATAAACTTAACTCTAAGTCATGGGCAAAGTTTAAACTAGATAACTACCCCCATTTAATTAAATCTAAAATATCTAAATTAAAAAATAATAACTCTAAGGTTGTTTTTAAAACAACTCCTGCTAATTCAAACTACAGAAGATATGTTAAAATTCAATCTGGATGTAATCATAACTGTACCTTCTGTATCATCCCAAAATGCAGAGGAAAAAGTAAAAGTACTAGAAGAGAAGTTATCATTAATGAAATTAAAACTTTAGTTAATAAGGGTGTTTTAGAAATCATTCTTACAGGCGTAGATCTTACATCTTGGGGAAATGATTTTAACACCAAAATGAATCTTGGTAGTCTAGTAAAAGAAATTTTAGTTAGTGTTAAAGATTTAAAAAGACTCAGGCTTTCTTCAGTAGACGCAGCAGAATTCGATAACGATTTATTAGAATCCTTTTCTGAAGGAAATGTACTTATGCCTCATGTCCACTTTAGTTTACAATCACATGACGATATAATACTAAAAAGAATGAAGAGAAGACATCTATCTTCTGAATTTGAATTAACACTAAAAAAATTACGAAATGTTAGGCCTGATATAACCATAGGAGCAGATTTTATAGCTGGGTTTCCAACAGAATCTAATAAAATGTTTTTGAATTCTTTCAGCTCAATTAGAAAATTAAATATCACCCATTTACATGTTTTTCCTTATTCTGAGAGACCAAACACTATTGCTAATAGAATGCCACAAAATCCAATATACATAAGAAAAAAGAGAGCTAAAACTATGCGAATGGAAGGGTTAATTATTATGGCCAATGCCCTAAAAGAACAAATAGGAAAACCTCAGAAAGTTTTAATAGAAAATCAATCTGGAATAGGAAGAACAGAACACTATTTTTTGGCTAAGGTAGATAAAGGAACTGTTGGAAAAATTACAGAATTTATTCCAACACATGTTAAAGATGGTATTTTAAGAGGAAAACAATATGAGTAGTTGGTTTTCTAAGTTAGGGAAAAACTTAAGTCTTACTTCAAATAAAATTAAAAATGTCTTATCAATAAAAAAATATAAACCTGAAGATATAGACAATCTTGAAGAAACGTTAATAAAGTCTGACTTAGGGGTGGTACATACGGAGCTAATCATAACTAAATTAAAAAAAAGTAAATCAGATAGAAAATCAATTATTAATGATTTATTTAATTTATTAATAAAACCCTTTGAAGGGATTGATAGCGAAATAAAATTTAATCCTAAACTTTCTCCTCAAGTAATATTATTTGCTGGAGTGAATGGTTCAGGAAAAACAACTACTATTGCCAAAGTAGCCTATATGCTTAAAGGTAAAAATATAAACACTACTATTGCAGCAGCAGATACTTTCAGGGCCGCTGCAAAAGAACAATTAGTGAAATGGGGGAACAAAATAAGTGTGGAAGTTATCACTGGATCAGCTGGTCAAGATCCATCTTCAGTTGTTTTTCAAGCTCATAAAATAGCAAAGAAAAAAGGAGAAGGGGTTCTTCTTATTGATACGGCAGGAAGGTTACATACAAAAAAAGAATTAATGGAAGAACTTAAAAAAATAGTCAGAACTATAAATAAAAATGATCCTATCGCTCCGCACAATGTTCTTTTGGTTCTAGATTCTACCATTGGTCAAAATACATATACCCAAGTAGAATCATTTAATAATCAGATTGGAATTACTGGACTTATTATGACAAAGTTAGATGGAAGTGCTAAAGGAGGATCTCTTATCGGAATAACTGAAAAATTTAAAATTCCTATACACCTAATATGCATTGGAGAAAAAATTGATGATCTTATGTCTTTTGTACCGGAACAGTTTGTTAGAGCTCTTATAGGACTAAAAGAGGGAGAAACAGAATGAAAAATTTTCTAAAGCCAATTTTAGAATTTACTCCTCTTGTGGTTTTCTTTCTAATAAATGCAAACTTTGGGATTTATAAGGCAACTTTGGCCTTTATGATTGCATCTACAATATCAATACCAATAATATGGATTACCGAAAAAAAAGCCCCTATTATGCCTATAGTTACAAGCATTTTTATTATTTTCTTTGGTGGATTAACTTTATTGCTTCAAGATGAAAAATTCATAAAACTAAAACCAACAATAATTAATTTGATTTTTGCAGTTATTTTACTTGTTGGTTTATACTACAAAAAATTATTTATTAAGATTATAATGGGAAAAGTGTTTGAAATGAGCAACTCAGGCTGGAAAAAATTAACTATAAGATGGTCTTTATTTTTTGTCTTTCTTGCAGTTTTAAATGAAATAGTTTGGAGAACCCAAACAACAGACTTTTGGGTTGCTTTTAAAGTTTTTGGACTTCTTCCAATAACAATGCTTTTTGCTATAACTCAACTCCCACTAATTAACAAAGAAACAAAATCTAAAAATTAATTTTTCTAGTAAAAGGCATTTTCAAAGCCCAAATCAAACTTTGTTTTTGTAAAACAGGAAATTCTTTCAGACCTAGATTCATTTTCTCTTGAACAATCAATGAATTAGGTCTATAGGTATTAAAAATAGAATCCCATAGAGATAAGCAGAAACCATAATTCGAATTAGTTTCAATTTTATTCTCAGAATGATGAATACGATGCATGTCAGGAGTTACTATACAAAAACGTAGGACCTTATCCATCTTTTCAGGTATTTTTATATTTGAATGGTTAAATAGTGACATAGCATTTAGTATTATTTCAAAAACAATTACTGCCATAGGAGGAACTCCTATAAAAATTATGAATGAAATTTTTATAATCAAAGATATTACTATCTCTATAGGATGAAACCTTAGCCCAGAAGAGGCATCCAAATCGTGATCACTATGATGGAGACTATGAAATTTCCAAAGAAAGTTATTTTCATGAAATGTCAAATGTTGTAAATAAACAATCAAATCTAATAAACAAACAGAAATTAATATAGAAAATATATAATTAAAATCATAAATATTTAGAAATCCCCAACCATACTCCTTTGAAAGCAGTGCAGATTCTATTGCAAGTATAGGGAAAAGTATTTTTATACATATAGTACTTATTACCACTAAAGAAAAATTTACATACCACCTTCCATATATGTTTTTAATTCTTTTTCGTTTAGGGATAATACTCTCTAAAAGAATTAAGATTATTAGAATCACAAAAAAAATAGATATTCTTAATATATTAGTATCTATAGTCATATTTTCCATTTAATATTTCCTTATCGAATGTAGTGTTATATATATATATAAGGAAGCATAAATTAATAAAAGAGTATTGATTATTCAAAATGATTGAAAGGAAAATTTAATGAAAAATGTTTCTGAATTGGCTTTACAAAGCAAAGCATGGCCTTTTGTGGAAGCAAAAAAGCTAATAAAAAGAACAGATAATATTAATATGGATAAAGATACAATAGTATTTGAAACAGGTTACGGCCCCTCAGGAACTCCCCATATAGGAACCTACTCAGAAGTACTAAGAACAAACATGGTAAAAAATGCATTTGAAATTATTTCCAATAAAAAGACAAAATTAATTACCTTCTCAGATGATATGGATGGTTTGCGGAAAGTCCCAGAAGGGGTTCCCAATCAAAAAATGCTACTTCAACATTTAAATAAACCATTAAGTTCAATTCCTGATCCATATAATAAGTTCTCAAGCTTTGCAGAGCACAATAATTATTTACTTCAGAATTTTCTTGATCAATTCAATTTTAAATATGAATTTAAATCTGCTACAGAATGTTATAAAAATGGAGACTTTGACAAAACTCTTCTATCTATCATTGAAAATTATGATGAAGTAATGGATGTTATTTTACCTACATTAGGAGAGGAAAGAAGAAAAAGCTATTCACCTTTTCTCCCAATATGTCCAAATAGTGGAATAGTATTGGAAGTACCCATTAAAGTAATTGATCAAAAACACGGAGTGATAGCATATAAAAATGAAAATCATTTGTATAACGAAATAGAAATAACAAAAGGTAAATGTAAATTACAATGGAAAGTAGATTGGGCCATGAGATGGGTCGCTCTAGGGATAGATTATGAAATGAATGGAAAAGATCTAATACCTTCATTTCATTTATCTAAAAAAATAGCATCGATTATTGATGGGCATGCTCCCGTTAATATGACTTATGAGTTGTTCTTAGATGAGTTGCCTTACCGTCGAAGATTGGTTAAGATATGGAACTAAGGAAAGTTTAGCTTTTTTCGTTTACCACAACCCTCAAAGAGCAAAGAGACTTTATTTTGAATGTATACCCAACACTGTTGATGATTATAAGAAAAACATAGAACTTTATAACAAACAAAGCATTTTAGAAAAACTTGAAAATCCAATATGGCACCTAAACAGAGGAGAGCAAACAACTAAGGTTTCTCCTGTTATTGAATATAGCATGTTGTTAAACCTTGTAGCAGCATCAAATTCGCATGACAAGGAAATTTTGAAGGGCTTTATTAAAAAGTACAAT
>CAYRXL010000079.1:7362-7898 GCA_964428295.1 uncultured Alphaproteobacteria bacterium | reverse complement strand
AGTTGTCCAGTTGATAAAATACCAGAAAGTTTTATTTTTGATTTAACAGATTTAGAAGTAGGAGATAGTGTTCATATAAGTGACACAAAAATTGATGAGGGAGTACAAACATCAATAAAAGATCGAGATTTCACTGTCGCAAGTGTTTTGGCACCATCAGCTCTCCTGTCTTCAGCAAGCGAAGAAGATGAAGAAGGTGAAAAAGAAGAAGACGAAGCAGAAATAAGCGAAGAAGGAAAAATAGAAGAAGGAAAAGAAGAAGAAAAAGCTGATGCAAGTAAAGATAAAACAGAATCACAATAATAATTATAATGTTTTTATTTGTAGGGCTAGGGAATTTTGAAAATAAATATTTAAATACTAGACACAATATGGGTTTTATGGTTATAGACCAGATAATTAAAAGTTATCAGTTTAACTATAAAGGTGAAAAGTTTAATTCCTTTTTTTATACAGGATCAATAAAATATGAAAAGATTTTTATTATTAACCCCAAAACTATGATGAATTTATCTGGAAGTTCAGTGCAAAAGGCA
>CAYRXL010000079.1:0-7352 GCA_964428295.1 uncultured Alphaproteobacteria bacterium | reverse complement strand
AGACAAGAGAGTGAACGATTGTGGTGCAAGCCGTATATCACCAAGCTCTACATATTTTGTATACCAATAATTATTACGCCCGATTATATTGAGAAAATTATCAAAATTAAAACTAGTGAAATTAGAATTTTTATTATTAAACCCAAAACTATGATGAATTTATCAGGAAGTTCAGTGCAAAAGGCAAAATCATTCTATAAGATAAATCTTAATAAGATAGTGGTTTTCCATGATGATCTAGATTTAGAACTAGGAAGAACAAAACTCAAAAAAGGTGGAGGGACGGCTGGACATAATGGTCTTAAAGATATAGATTCATGTATAGGAAACAGTTTTATGAGAATAAGAATTGGAATAGGACATCCTGGAAAAAAAGAAATGGTAAGTAGTTATGTTCTAAGTGATTTTACTAATAAAGAAAAGATTTTAGTGGAAAAAATAATTACAAAAGTTTCGAACAATATTGTTTCAATAGTTCAGCATGAACATGAATTATTTTCTAAAGTGTCAAAAATTGACTAGCATAGTATTGTAAACTAAAATGGGATTCCGTTGTGGCATTATAGGTCTTCCTAACGTAGGAAAATCTTCTTTATTTAACGCTCTGTTAGGTTTACAAAAAGCCTCCGCTGAAAACTATCCATTTTGCACAATTGAGCCTAATGTGGGGAAAGTTCCAGTTCCAGACAAAAGACTTATCGAGCTGGGAAAAATTAGCAAATCAAAAAACATAATTAATACCCAAATTGAATTTGTTGATATAGCAGGACTAGTTAAGGGGGCAAGCAATGGAGAAGGATTAGGAAATAAGTTTCTTGCAAATATTAGAGAAGTTGACATTATCGCGCACTTAGTAAGATGTTTTGATAACGATAAAATTACTCACGTAAATGGAAAAATTGATCCAATATCAGATGTGGAAATAATAGAAACAGAATTAATGTTTTCTGATATTGAAATGTTGACTAAGAAGATTTCCAAGTATGAAAAAGAAATTATGTCAGGAAATAAAGATAGTGCCGCTTTACTTGAAACTGCAAAGATAGTTTTAGAAAAATTGAATAACGGTGAATTGGCTAAAAACATAACACTTAATACCACACAAAAAGAAATAGTTAAAAATTTTAATTTGTTAACTTTTAAGCCTGCTTTCCTTATAGCTAATGTCGATGAGGATTCCCTATCAAATGGAAATGAGTTTTCTAGAAATCTATCAGAAAATGCATCTCAAAAAAATATGGAAAGAGTTATCATATCAGCTAAATTAGAAGAGGAGATTTCTGTCATAAATGATAATAATGTGAGAAAGGAAATTTTAAAAGATCTTAATATCAAATCATCAGGTTTAGAAAGAGTAATTAAAGTAGGGTATAAATTACTACAATTAGTAACTTTTTACTTTTCAGGACCTAATCAAAGTAGAGCGTGGACAATACCTCAAAATACTACAGCTGTTAAAGCAGCTGGTAAAATCCACTCTGATTTCGAAAGGGGATTTATTGCTGCAGATACAATAAAATATGAAGATTTTATTAATCACAATGGAGAAAGAAATGCCAAAGAAAAAGGATTGATTAAAACAGAAGGCAAAAACTACATTGTTAATGACGGGGATATAATACTATTTAAGTTTAATGTATAATAATGGAGAAACAATGAAAGAACTATCACATTTTAAATCAGCAGATAATAAAGATATACCCTTTATTCAATTTAATCCACAAAATGAGGTTAAAGGTGCTATAGTATTGATATACGAAATTTTTGGAATCACCGAACATATAGAAAGTGTAGCTACAAACTTTGCAGAAATAGGATACAAAGTAATAGTACCAGACATCTTTGCAAGAATTAAAAAAAATGTAAATCTCCCCTATGATAATACAGGAATAGCAGAAGGTAAAAAACTAAAGGAAGAATTAGGATGGGAACTCCCTGTAATGGACATAGTAGCTTGTGCTTCTAATCTAAAAATAAATCATAACGTCGGAATCATTGGTTATTGTTACGGAGGATCGTTAACCTGGAGGTCAGTTCAAAAGGGCTTTTTATTTAGTTGTGCAGTAAGTTATTATGGTAGCAACATAGTGAACTTTTTAGATATACCTACAAAATGCCCTACACAAATCCATTTAGGTTCAATGGACAAGAGTATACCTCAAAAAGATATCGATAAAATAACAAAATTCAATTCTACTACAAACTCAGAAAATGAAATCTTTGTTTATGATTCTGCAGATCACGGATTCAATTGCGATCATAGGAGTAGTTATAATTCTAATGCAGCTACAAAAGCATTAGATAGGTCTGTTAGTTTTTTTGAAAAACACTTGTCAGAATAAAAAAAATGATTAAAAAAATTTATCTAATTCTCTCTCTAATACTAATCCTTCCAAATGGATCTTTTGCAATCTCACCACCTAAGGACCTATATGTTAAAGAATTAGTACAAGGAAAGGGGAAAAAGATAATTTTTGATAAAGGTAATAGAGTAAGTGTTTTTATGAAAGTATGGGCCTTCAATCAAAACAGTGACACAAAAGATTTTTGTGAAGCTAAAGGAGATCTTATTGATTCAATTTTTGGGAAGAATAATGAATCTACAAAATTATTTAGTTTTCCTATAGGAGAAGGAAAACTTATCAAAGGATGGGAAGAAGGCTTGCAAAACATGAGAGTTGGTGAAAGGAGATGTTTAGTAACACCTCCGAATTATGCCTATGGAAATCGCAATGTACTCAAGTCAATTCCAAAAAACGCCACATTAATATTTGAAGTTGATTTATTTACATTTGAACGTTAAATGAATAGTTTATAATGAAAAAAAACCTTACATAGAATCTTTATTAGAAAATAATTTATACTTAGGTGTACAGAATGAGTAAAGATAAAAATAAAAAACCAGTATTGGGTATTATTGGAGGAAGCGGTTTATACAAATTGGATAATTTAGAGGAAGTAAAATGGAAATTAGTAAATTCTCCCTTTGGAAAAATATCCAATAAAATCATGCATTCTAAAATCGATGATATAAAAATACGATTTCTTCCTAGACATGTAGAAGTACATATCTATCCACCAACCTACATTAATTTTAAGGCAAACATTGACGCTCTGAAAAAAACTGGAGTAACAGATATTATCTCAGTTTCAGCAGTGGGAAGCTTAAATAAAAAATACAAGCCAGGATCTTTCGTTCTTATAGATCAATTTATTGACAGAACAGTAAATAGAGAAAAGAGCTTCTTTGGGCCAGGTTGTGTTGCACACGTATCTATGGCTAATCCAATATCCAAACAACTTTCGGATATAATATTTAAATCTAAACCAACAAATTTAAAAATTCATAGAGGAGGAACATATCTTGCAATGGAAGGTCCTCAATTTTCAACAATTGCTGAGTCGAACTTATATAGAAGTTGGGGCTGTGATGTAATAGGAATGACTAACCTACCTGAAGCAAAATTAGCAAGAGAGGCCGAATTGGGCTATGCTACAATAGCTATGGTTACAGACTTCGATTGTTGGCATCCAGATCATGACGCAGTAACAGTTTCTCAGATTATTAAAATTATGAATAATAACACCTCAAAAGTAAAAGATCTTCTTAATGCTACTATCAAAAACATATCTCATACACAATGGGACTGGACTGATGAAACGTATACAGTATTGGATAACTCAATAATTACACCTGAGAAATTTAGAGATAAAAATTTAATGAAAAAATTAGAAACGATAGTATTTAGATCACTTAAAACTTAGTTTAATTTTCTCTTAACCTTCTTTGTTCAATTTTGACCATATTTTTTTATAAGAAAAATAAAACATTATAGTCATAATCACTAAGAATAAGACACTTCTTATTCCTGATTTTCTCCTATCTTCTAATTCTGGCATGGAGGCCCAGGTTAAAAATGTAACTATATCTATAACTTCCTGCTCTAACGTAGGAATTACTCCATCTTGATATTCAACATCATCTCCATATAAAGGTTGAGGCATTGCTATAATATTTCCAGTATAATATTTATTATAATAACCATTTTCTGATTCAAACCCCTCAGGAATATCACTGTATCCTAACAACAATGACCTTAAATAATTGGCTCCACCTTTTCTTGCCTTAATTATAAGTGATAAATCAGGAGGAAATGCACCATTATTTGCCGATTTAGCAGCTTCTTTATTGGGATAAGGATCTGAAAATTTATCAGAAAGTAAAGCTTTACGTTTTTTTACTTCTCCATACTCATCTGGTGCTGAATCCACCTCAAATTGTGAAGCAATAATTTTAACTTGATCTTCTGAATAACCAAGATCTAATAAATTTCTATAAGACAGTTGATTCATACTATGACAAGTAGAGCATAACTCAATATATATCTGCAAGCCCCTTTGAGCACTATTTTTATCTATATTTCCATTAAATCTAGAAAACGAAAATTTATAAGTTAGGAGGTTGTTATGTTCTTGTTTTGCAAAACTTAAACTACTCAAAAGAATAAATAATAAAATAAAAATAGTTTTGGCAATCCAAAATTTGATCATATTTTATCTTCAGTCACAGGTTTACTAATACTAATAGGAAGAGGTTTTGCTTTCTCAACAAATCCTAATATAGGCATAATAAATATAAAATGCATAAAATAATATGCAGTTGCAACTCTCCCCATAATTATATAAATCCCTTCAGGGGGATTTCCGCCAATCCATCCTAATAATACTGTATCTGCGACAAAGAGCCAAAAGAGTTTTTTATATATGGGACGAAAAGTAGCAGAACGTACTTTAGAAGTATCGAGCCACGGAAGAAAAAATAAAACAAGAATTGAACTAAACATTGCTATTACACCTAATAACTTATCTGGTATAGCCCTCAATATCGCATAAAATGGTAAAAAATACCATTCAGGCACTATATGCTCGGGTGTTTTGAGGGGGTCTGCAGGAATATAATTGTCTGGATGACCTAAATAATCTGGAGCAAAAAATACTACCCCAAAAAATATGGTCAGAGCAAAACTAAGTCCAAACAAATCTTTTATTGTATAATATGGATGAAAAGGAATACTATCCTGCGGTCCAGACATATCTATTCCCAAGGGATTATTGGATCCATGAGTATGAAGTGCAACTATATGTAAAACAACAACGCTAACTATTATAAATGGTAGTAGAAAATGTAGGGCAAAGAATCTATTTAATGTTGGATTATCAATAGAATAACCACCCCAAAGCCATTGAACTATATTCTCTCCTATAAGCGGAATTGCAGAAAACAAATTTGTAATAACCGTAGCCCCCCAAAAAGACATCTGCCCCCAAGGAAGAACGTATCCCATAAACGCAGTTGCCATCATCAAAAGCAATATTATTATACCTAACCACCAGAGTAATTCTCTTGGTGACTTATAAGATCCATAATACAAAGATCTAAATATATGAATAAAAACCACAGCAAAGAAAAAGGAGGCTCCATTCATATGTACATACCTTATGAGCCATCCGTGATTAACATTTCTCATGATGTGTTCAACAGAATTAAATGCGTTATCTATATGAGCAGTATAATGCATTGCAAGAACCACTCCTGTAATAATTTGTAGCAATAAAAAGAAACCTGCCAATGAACCGAAATTCCACCAATAATTCAGATTTCTAGGTGTTGGATAATCAATTGCCGAATGTCTCAACATAGAAAATATAGGAAGTCTGTAGTCGATCCATTTAATTATTTTGTTACTCTTTTTTGCGCCCATTCAATTTATCCCACCCTAATTATTGTATCACTGATATATTCATATGGAGGAACCTCTAAATTTTTAGGAGCTGGTCCTTTTCTTATACGTCCTGAGGTATCATAGTGAGATCCATGACATGGACAAAACCAGCCATCGTATTCCCCTTGACTACCCACAGGAACACAACCTAAATGTGTACAAACACCTATAAGTACTAGAAAGTTAGGATTTTCCACTCTTTCCTCATCTTTTTCTGGATCTGGCAAAGTACTAATATTAACTTCTCTCGCTAATTTTATTTCGTCCTTAGTTCTATACCTTATAAAAAGTGGTTTTCCTCTCCACAAAACAGTAACACTTTGACCTTCGTCCAAAACACTTAAGTCTATATCCACTTTAGATAAGGCCTCAACATCTTTAGAAGGATTCATTTGGTCTATTAAAGGCCACCCTGCAGCACCGAGCGCTATAACTCCCATAGAACCAGAAGCTTGGTGAATAAACTCTCTTCTTGAGCCTTTGCTATTTATTTTTTGAGGAACTTTCTTCATATTACAACCACAATTATTTTTATTTGTTATCCATTCTTAGTATATTGTTATTAGAAAGATGTAAAGATTAGAATACAATAATTTTATAAGTGATGTTGGTATTGACTTCTACGAAATTAGTCAATGAAATATAGATAATTTATTTAAATGGATATTTATAATGTCAAAACTATTAAATAATAAAATTTGGAAAAATAGAGCTCAACTTTCTGAAATGTGGTTTAAATCTTTAAGAGATAAAATTTGCTCTGAATTTGAGAAACTAGAAATTCAGTATAAAAACACTAACAAAACTATAAAACTAAATCCAGGTAAGTTTAAAGTATCTAAATGGAAAAGAAATGAAGAAAATGGAGGTGGTGGATTAATGTCCATTATGAAAGGATGTCTATTTGAGAAAGTGGGAGTAAATATTTCTACTGTAAATGGCAAATTTCCAGACAATTATAAGAATCAAATTAAGGGTGCTAAAAAAGATCCAAGTTATTATGCAACAGGTATATCAGTTGTAGCTCATATGCACTCTCCGCTAATTCCTGCAGCTCATATGAACACTAGATTTATTTTAACATCTAACGCATGGTTTGGAGGAGGGTATGATTTGACCCCTACATTCAAAAACGATTCAATGTATAAGAAATTTCATAAAAACTTAAAAGTTATGTGCGATATCCACGATACGTCTTACTATAAAAAATATAGCAAGTGGTGTGACGAGTATTTTTATTTACCTCATAGAAATGAAAGAAGAGGAATTGGGGGTATATTCTATGACTACCTTGATACAAACTGGGAAAAAAACTTTCGTTTTACCAAAAATGTAGGAAGTCATTTTTTAGAATCTTTTCCCAACATAATAACAGAAAATTATAAAACTAAATGGAATGAAAAACAAAGATATAAACTCTTAGAAAAGAGAGGAAGATATGCTGAGTTTAATCTATTATATGATAGAGGAACTCTATTTGGACTTAAGACTGCTGGTAACATCGATGCAATATTTATGTCTTTGCCTCCCAAAGTAACTTGGAAATAAAACAACAATAAATACTTAAAT
>CAYRXL010000078.1:6264-8103 GCA_964428295.1 uncultured Alphaproteobacteria bacterium | reverse complement strand
CATGTTAATGCGTTAAAACCATGAGCGTTTAATCATTGTACTTACAATCTTGCATGGGGACATAAACATTGTAACACTATACAAGGTGATGATTCTATTGATGAGACACTTAATCGTTTAAGAAAAATATTAATTAATAATAAAATAATGCTTGAATAATTTCATAATACAATTTTTTTATAATCATTTTTTATATTTCATATTCTTCAATTTTAATTTTTTGAAATAAATTATCGTTATCTAACATTCGCTTTTTTACAATTTTTTTTAAGTCTATATCAAGTTCTATACCAACTCCTATACGTCCTAGTTTAGCAGCAACTAAAGGGGTGGTAAAACTACCCGCAAATGGATCTAGTACTTTATCTCCCTTATAGGAAAAAAATTTTATTGCCATTTCAGGTATATCTTCTGGGAATGGCGCTGTATGTCCTAATGTATTTTCTCCTTTAGAATTAATCTTAATAACAGGACTAAATTTTACAATATCTCGCCTCCATTTCTTCAATAACTCATCTTCTATTGAATTATTTGTTCTATATATATCAGACTGAGTCATGTTAGTCTTTCTTGAAAACCTCTTACCCCTATTTGACTTACTTCTTTCAAAACAATCATTATTTTTACATTCCCAACTTTGTAAACCAGGTTCACTTTGCGTATTACCGCTAACATTCAAAGAACCACAAACGGGACATGGGAAATGTGTTAAATCTATTCTATGCTTATGAAATATTAAAATATGCTCATAACAATTATATGGATATTGATAAAATGGATAAGGTGTCGCATTATTTTTGTTTCTTTTACTTTGTACTTCACCCTTATCCCAAATAATATCATCAACGAAAGTAAATCCTTCCTCTTCAAATATTTTAATAAAATATGCACCTAAAGGAAGTCTTGTTTTTCCCCAAACAGATTTAGTTTTAGTTTTAGGATTATCAAATATATCCCCTACATTGAATACCCAAACTTTATGATTATCCAAAACTCTATAAGTTTCTCTAATTATATCTCTCATATCTGCAAGATACTCATTAATATCCTTCCACTGCGAATATGCCCTTGCATTATAGTAAGGAGGCGAGGTTACCATTAGATCAATAGACTCACTGTCCATCATTTTTAAAGCATTAAAACAATTTCCCCAGATAACTTTTATGTTAGATTTATTTGTATTTAAAAAATTATTTAATTTTTTATTAGAATATTTATATTTTTGCTGATAATTTTCTTTAATTAAATTATTATATTCCTCAATAAAATAGTTTATATATCCCTTTTCATTCTCAAATATTTTATTTTCTAATGACGAATATAATTTTTTTAATTTTTTACTATCTAATGAATCATTAATATACTTTTGACTAGATTTAAAAATTTCATCAAAGTAATTATTAAATTTTTTCATTATTTATAAACTTATTCCACCGTAACTGAGTTTGCTATTTTATTGATCAGTAATTTTTTTATATATTTCATCATCAATATCACATTTATGTTTATGAAAATTAATTTCGTCAAAATATCTAGCAACAAAAGTACATTCTTGCCCTATTAAGTTTTTATACTTTCCAGTACCATTAACAATAATTCCTTTTCCAACTCCTCCTCCTTGATCTCCTTTTTCTCTAAAAAATAAAATCCAGAATTTTTCATTTTTCTCATTTTTATTTTCGCACATTACTTCTAAATTAAATTTACCTGTTATTAGTGTTTCAGCTTTACCATGGCAAAATGCAGTTCCTATATCACCAAAACTATCTCTCCACGAACCCTTATTAGTAAGAATATTATATTTCTTATTGTCTGGAGTTTCCATTTTTTTAAATTCAG
>CAYRXL010000078.1:1629-6254 GCA_964428295.1 uncultured Alphaproteobacteria bacterium | reverse complement strand
AATAATAAAAATTAGATTTAAAAGATATCTCATAATGATTATTTTATCTTATTGTTAAGGTAGTGTTAAGAATTATTAGTAAATATCAAACTCACCCCCCTACAGAACACTCGTCGGAAGGTATTTTTAAAGGTTAAAAACCTCAGAAAATCAAAGTTTTTGTTCGACTGTAATCACTTTAGCAAGAGTGCTGGGTTGGTCATTATTAATTTAAATTACATTTTTGTTTTATTACTGCTAAACCTTCAGTCAATTCCACAGCATATAAACATTGAAGGTTTTCATATTTTTTAAATTTACCTGTACCTTTTAGGTAAGTAATTTTACCAATACCTAATTCATAATCAGAAGAATTTCTATTCATTATTAACCAAAATGAGTCCTTATCTCTATTTGTTCCTTTACAATAATTATTTAAAATAGTGCCTTTTGATTCAGTAGTTACGTAATTTCCCATACATTTTAAGAGACCATAGTCTCCTTCACTATCAGACCATGTGGCATTTCCCTCTGTTTGTCTATTGGTTAATATGTCACCAAACTTCATAACTTTAGTAGTTCCAGCATCAGTGGAAAAAAAGATATCTATAGTAATTTCTTTTGCTAACAAATTAAAACTAACTATACATCCAATGATTGTATTAAATAAATATTTCATAATATTCTTAGGTTACCTTAACTTATATTCAATTTTCATTCTACTCCAAACTAAATCTTTAGTAGTAAATGCGATAAAAGAAGTTAATATCATCATATTCAAACTTTATGTCTTTAATAGTTTTCTTCTTAACAATCCTTTCTTTAGCATTGAATGAACGTGAGTATTTTTGAAGTCCTCACCTCTTGTTGTTTTGATATTTTTACTTTTTAAGTAACGTACGATTCTTATACGACCAAGTCTTTTTTTGTGAAGATACTTAATTTTAAAAAATAGCTTTTTTTATAGTCAGAATAAGTGTTAGATTGTACTGGAATGTAGAGTCATACTGTACACCGACACATAATTTTACATACCTTCGGTTTACTTGACATTCACGGATTGAGTTTGAATATGGATTTGCAATATATACTCAAAATTTAAACTAGTTTGCTCCATTATCTATAAAAAAATCCACAACAATAATATCATTAATAAAACACCTTTAGCACCTCTAAAACCAAGGCATTTTTCATTTTTATAACTCTTATGTTTAATTATATAAAAATTTATTATATTTTATATTTTTAAAATATTTATAATGTTAGAATTATGAATTTTACTAATTTCTCTCAAATTTTAAGAAAAAGAAAACTTCAATTTCTTAAATTTGCTCCTTCTGCAGCAGTTATTTCTGCACTAGCAGATATTTTGCAACCTCTTGCTCCAATTACTATTTATCTATTAATTATTAGTATAATTATTACTTTATTTTTATTATTAATTTACTATTGGAAACCTGATAATAGGGAAAGATTAAGATCACCGTTAATCTTTTTTGTCACAATGAGTTTTTTCTCTGGAATAATAAATACGTTACATCAAGACAAAAATAATATTGGAAGTCTGGCGCAAATTTTTCCTCAAATTCAAGATTTACAAAGTTCATTAGGAATAGTTCAACAAGATATACAGGAAATAAAAGAAACAACTAAAAGAATAGAACAAAATACCAAACAAAATGTTGAAGAAACCAAAAAAGTAGTAGAGGCAGTAGAAGATTCTACAAAACAAATTGTCCAATCAATTCATGAAATACAAAAAGATTTTGCCTCTATTTCAAAGTTAGGTGGTATTATTCAAAATTCTACTAGACCTGAACAGTTTTATCACAATGCTCGTGTTTATGAACTTGGAGGGGACTATCTTAATGCAAGAAAAAGTTATAACCGCTACTTTTCTTTTAAACTAGATTTTTTAGATCCCCATCTTCGCTACCAAACATTTCTTAAGGTTCAAGAAGGTCTTGCAGGCACAAGAGAAATATATTCTTTCATATACGAAAATGATCCTCGACCTATAGTAGAATTTGCAAAAATCTTGTTATTTAATGCACCAAAGAGAACTAATATGTTACTAAAATTCATAGAAAAAAATCCTGATTTTGCTCCAGCATTCTATGAATTGAGTAAAGAGTTTTCTGAATTGCGCCTAGAAGTTCAGTCAACAAATGATAAAAAAGAAGAATTAGAAGCACTAAGAAAATTTGATTCACTTAATAAAGAAGGTTTGTTACTTAAGTATTTTATTGACAATGAACTTGCTTCCAAGTGGATAGAAGATGCTGAAAAAAGACTCAAAAAGTTAAAAAATTTTACAAAAGTTTTAAAGGAACCTATTGCCATGACCATAATTCCTGAAAAATATCAAAGTTCTATAATAGTAGAATTATGGAAAATAGAGTTAGACATTATAGATAGGGTTAAAGAAGTTTTTTATCGTATGGATGACAATGAAGATTTTATTTCTACAGGATTTACAGATATACGTTATGAGGATGATGCTTCAAAAATACCTAGAAAAAATTTTACAGTTTCTAGAAGTTTCCAAATGAATATCTTACCAATTGAAATAATGTATCTAGATGTTAATAATAAACAACAAGGTCCATATAAGTTCGGCAAGTCTAAAATTTTTAATAAATTTTTAGATGCTTTTAAAAAAATAGAAATATCTGAATTAAATAGAACCCAAGGACCATTTCATGGGTATCATAAAGATAATAAAACCTGGTCTAGATTAACTTACCATTATCCTTGTGTAATAAAAGAACTCAAGTTTAGTATAAATAGTGAACCTTTTAAATCCTTTACTGCACCATGTTATGACATTGACCCTGGGCAATTTTTAGATCTATCTGTTATAGATGAGGTAGATAGACCAAAGTATATTAGAAAATGGGAAAGTGATTTTGATACTAGTCAGAAAAAAAAGAGTTTAGATGAAAAAAAATCAAATGAACAGAAACTTAGTAATATCAAATCGCAAATAGAAGGAGAAAAAGGATATATTGCTAGTCTTGAAAGAACTATTAAAAATATGAAAAAAATTGAAGACAAAGGTGGGCATAGTCTAGAAGACGGTATTATAAAATTTTCTGGTATGAGAGATAGAGCAATGAAAAGACTAAAAATTTATGAAGATAACCTTAACAAATATTTAGCAGGAGATAATAAACCAAAAAGAATAGAAATTGTTAGATGTTGCAATGAAGATTTGAGGATTAGGCCTGAAGATACTATTGAAGCTATTATGATATTTTTTGATGGATCAGAATATAAGCAAAAAAATAAAGTTATAAACATAAAATAATTTTTTCTCACTTAGTAAACTATTAATCGTTTACTAATTGGTTTTTTTCTATATTACATTTAGTAAGAATCTGAACTGAGTCTTTAAAATAGGATGCCGCATATGTGCATTTTGCACCTATTAAATTCTTATAAATTCCATTACCACCTATAATATTACTATACCCTACTCCTGCTTCTATATCCGACTTATTTCTTATGCCTTTCATTAAAAAATAACCATCTTTTGACTCTCTTTTACACAAAGTTTCAAATAACATTACTTTACTCTCTTCAGTTTCCAATTTACCGTAACATTCAGTTTTGCCAAAACTACCTATATTATCACTCCAATGACCTATTATTGATATTATTGCATACTCACTGTTCTCTCCTGTTTTTATAATTCCAAATTTCTTTAAAACAGCAGTATCTTCATATGAATAATTTGCAAGGGTACTGAAGCAATAAAAAGAGACACCTATTAAAATTAAAAATAATAATTTCATATTTTAAAATATACATAATTTAAATAACATCGTTAAGAATTATTCTCTAATATCAAACTCTCTCTTCTACAGAACGCTCGGTCGATGGGTAGTTTTTGGAGTTAGAAGACTAGAAAATCAACGTTTTTATTCGACAGTGGCATTTGTGCGGTGTAATGATGCATTTTTCCTCGCGGATACTTTCTTCTGTTTTACTATCACTATCCGTCGCCCTCCTCTGACTGCTTCACACTATACCGAGTATCAATACTATCTCTATGAAACCATATTAAAACTCCGAAAAAAAAGAATAACCTTTAATCAGATTGCAGACTATTTAAATAAGAAAAAGATACTAAGTGTAAGAGGAAAGAAGTTCAGAGGTGCTCATGTGCATTCTATTCTAAAGAAGAAAAGAATGAGAGATGAAAAGTTAGAAAGAGAATATCCAGAAGTACGGTCTGATTTTTATTTGGATGTTTATGATAAGAGTATTTTATTTAGTGAGTTGAAATAAAGTTGATTTAATTTTTATAAATTAACACCCCTTATAATTATTACTTTGACATTGTCTTGCTAATCTTTGTGCTTCTTCTATTTGAGATGGTGTCATTTCTTTCACTATACTCTCTCTATTTTTCCTTGCTATTTCATCCCCTTCTTGAGAGGCAGCAATATTATACCACATATGGGCAACTACTATATCTTGAATCAAACCCCCAAATCCTTTTTCATGCATCACACCCAGATTATTTTGTGCTTTAGCATCTCCTTGTTCCGCCGCAAGGCGATACCATTTTACTGCTTCTTTATCATCTTGGAGTACGCCTTCTCCATTATCATACATCACACCCAGATTATATGAAGCAT
>CAYRXL010000078.1:0-1619 GCA_964428295.1 uncultured Alphaproteobacteria bacterium | reverse complement strand
TCTGCTTTTTATTTTCAGATTTTAAATTCATTAGTATTAAAAACCCTGATTATAAAATTTATCCACTTCATCCAGTAATTCCATTGATTGATATAATATCATTAATACAATTTCTCCATTAATCATCTCATTACATTGTATTCTTAAAACGTTTCCAGAATTATCAAAAGTCTGATTGGAATATATATTAAAATCAGTATAATAGTTTTCATAATATTCAAAGTAAAGAGAGTGTTTATTTTCAAATATACCAACTATTGATGGAACAACTCTCTCTAAACAATTTTCAACAGTATTTAATTGTTTATAACCAGATATTGCGTGTATTATATTCTTATGATCAATGGTGATTGTATAGTCATCTATTTGATTATTCTTATTTTTTATTATACCTGTAACCCAAACATCATAAAAATTTTCAATAGTTTCCTCATTTTTATATCTACTATTATTAATTATATCTAAATTAAAATGCTGTTCTACATTATCTCCCAATTTCAATCCGAATAATGCAGAAAATCCCTCAGATTTAGCGATACTTTCTTCTGCTTTACTATCACCATTCGTCGCCCTATCCTTCATTGGTTGACATAGATCTTTACGATGCAATATCTCATTCACAAACCGTTCATATGTATAATTTTCTAAATCAATAATAGTATTAACAGTCATCGGTCGATCCACTTCATATTTAAGTTCAGCAAATAGTTTATTATTTTCTTTATCATGAAAATATTCTAAATCATCACCTATCCATTCTTCATTGTTATCTTTAAAATAAAATTTTGCTGGATCACTCATGACAATTTTTACTAGTGATGGACTACAAGAAGAGCGTTGGTATTCACAACTCTGCTCCAAGAAAACTGTTGGTGTACATTCCCATATTTGCTCTGATGCCTTAGTGTATACTCGCATCTTCTCTTCAAGTTTAGTTATAGAATATTGTGCTTCAACAACTCCTTGTTCGACGGCAAGGCGGTACAATTTCAATGCTTCTTCATAATCTTGTGCAACACCTTTTCCTTCTTCATACATCAAACCCAGATTAAATTGTGCTTTAGCATGTCCTTGTTCCGCTGCAAGACGATACCATTTCACTGCTTCTTTGTAATCTATCGCAACCCCCAATCCAGAATAATACATCTCTCCTAGTCTATTTTGTGCATCAGCAAATCCTTGTTCCGCAAAAGGTCTACAAAGTTTTAAGGCAGCAACGTAATCTTTTTTTTCATATGCATTCAAACAATTTTCATAATCTGCAGCATAAGAACTCGAAGTTAATCCAAACCAAACTAGGAAGCATATGGTAGATAAATATTTCATAACTTAAAATTACTATAAATCACGCAATTTTAGTAGAGATTTTAGATTTTATTAGGAAAACCCAGAAATACAAACCTATCAAACTCACTCCCCCACAGAACACTCGGTCGAAGGGTATTTTTAGGGGTTAAAAACCTTAGAAAATCAACGTTTTTCTTCGACAGTGGCATTTGTTCGGTGTAGTGTGGGAAGTTTCAAAGCAGATGCTTCATATAAACCTAATAAAAATCCTGCAGAATGAAACTATTCCACTACTAATTCTATCTTTTTAACACCAACAAGGTCTTTAATTC
>CAYRXL010000077.1:6195-8226 GCA_964428295.1 uncultured Alphaproteobacteria bacterium | reverse complement strand
CTTGAGTCGAAGCAGGATTCCCTCCCCATACTATGACTAAATCTGAGTATCTTATTTCTCTTGGGTCTGGACCTTGTAATTTTCCTACACCTGCCATCCAACCGGTTTGTGGTAAGGTATTACAAATGGTTGAATGTTGACGAGAGTATTTCATAATATGCCTTAATTTATTAATGCTATCTCTTTGAACCAAGCCCATGGTTCCTGCATAATAGTAGGGCTAAATGAAATTTCTCAGCTATTATATCTAACGCGTCATTCCAGCTTATTTTTTTAAATGAGTTTAAACCTCTATCACCAACTCTTTGTAGAGGACTTAATAATCTATTTTTATGATGGGTTCTTTCCCTATATCTAGAAACTTTAGCACATACCACTCCAGAGGTGTAAGAATTTTCTTTAGAACCTCTAACTTGATAAATATTTGTGTTAGTATGACTTACTTCTAGTACGCATGTACTAGGGCAATCATGTGGGCAAGCTGAAATAGATTTTTTGTAAGTCATTTTATTAAACTTTAGAAAACTTAAATTAATTATATAATAATTTATTTTTTTATAAAAGTATTTGTTTTATGCAATATATCTTTAAATTATTACAATTGAAGACCTATAAATTACTTGAGTTGTTTGTATTAGGATTTACTTTTCCTGTTTTAGTAATGAAGTTTAAATTAGCGAGCTATACATTAATAATACTATGGATTGCTTGTTTATATTGTGTAGTAATATATAGGTTAGTAAGTAAAGATGATGATGATAATATTTTTAAATGGAAATCAATAAGCATTTCTAATTTACTCAAAATATTTTTGAGATGGGGAATGATAAGTTGCATAATTTTTCTAGTAACTTTTTACTTTTTTAACGACAAATTATTTTTTATTCAAAAGAATAATCCAGAAATAATATGGAAAATATTGATTCTTTATCCACTTGTTTCTGCTCTTCCTCAGGAATTTATTTTTTGTACCTTTTTTTTTAAAAGGTATGAAACACTTTTTATTAATAAAAATACTATGATATTGATGAGTTCGTTGACATTCTCATTAGCTCACCTTTTTTTTATTAATTACGTGGCACCCTTTTTAGGATTCTTTGCAGGGTTAATTTTTGCATGGACATTTAGTAAATATCGTTCCTTAGCTTTGGTTGCAATTGAGCATGGACTTTATGGTAATACAATTTTTCTTTTAGGATTAGGTTGGTACTTTTGGGGAGGGGCTGTGAGTTCTTAAACTTTTTAAATTTAATGCCTTAAGTGTAAGAACTATTACTACAGAATTAAGAACATGCCATAAAGAATGCGTTCCGATATATGTTAGAGGGCAATATTTGTTGTCTAAAACTCTAAATGTTAGTGAAAATATAAATACTATTGTTCCTATTAAATATAATTTAGCAGACTTTATTTTTTTTATTTTAAATATAAAATAATAACCCATTAGCAGTAATATTATTGGAAGGTAGAATGATGAGTCTCCAATGTAATAAAACTTTAAATAAATTGAAGATAATATACTAAAGCTTATGCATGTAAATATTATTAAAAATGTTTTGAAAAAATGTATTTTTAAGATTTTGCTATTTAAATAATAAAGATAAAATATTAAGTACGATATAATTGAAAAAATATCTAAAATTCTAGTATATGTATTAGGTAAAGTATGAAATAGAAAACTTGATAGACCTATAAGAAAAATAAGGATAGAAAAAAACATAATATCTCTTATGTTTTTATATTTTACATATACTAATATAGACGCAATTATAAAAGCTATATTTGAAACAGAATTAAGTGGTTCACCCCAAAAAAGCATATTATTCCGCTCACAATAGTAATAAGTCATTCTGTTCCTCTATAATCGATATTTTTTATGCATTTCCATGCTAATTAATTCTTTTTTAATATTAATTCCTAATCTAAATCCTCCTATGTTTCCTGATATGGATATTATTCTATGACACGGAATAACCAGCAAGCAAGGATTCTTTGAGCATGCATTCCCTATAGCTCTTGGTGACGTATTCA
>CAYRXL010000077.1:0-6185 GCA_964428295.1 uncultured Alphaproteobacteria bacterium | reverse complement strand
AGTTTATTAGCGATGCCAAGGTATGATCCGATTTTACCATATTTAATTTTCATTAATTCCATCCAAACTTTTTTCTGAAAAATAGTGCCAACAGGTTTAATGCTAAAAGTAAAGCTAGTAATTTTAGAATTTAAATATTGATTTATTTCTTTTTCAGCTAATAAAAAATTAATATATTTTGTCTTTGTAGTGGGTGAATTGGTTTCCTTTATTGTAATTATAGTGTTTTGATCTCCTAGAATTCTTAGATTTCCTAATTTTGAATTAAATACATAAGATGAATGTTTCATAGGTAAATATTCTATTTATCTTTATCCTTAGAAATAACTTTACTACTTTTTTTATACAAATAGAATGTAAATTACATATAGAACATAAATATTTGGTGGGTTGTAGTCATATGACTATCAATTTTTAAATTGACAATAAAAAATGAAAAATCTCTCATAATTTCTCTTGATAGGAATGCTGGTGGAATAACCACTATGGTTAGAAATTCAGTAGTAGCTTTGTTAAAGTTAGGTTATAAAATAGATTTGCTACTGCCAGAAGGATCTTACAGTTACAATCTAATGCAAGCTTGTTTTGGTAAAAATAGAAATGTTGCATTATTTTCAGTTTCCACATTGAACAGGTTTTTTTTAAAATTTAATTTTAATTTAAATGGACATATATCTAACCTAATTAAAAATTCTGATATCGTTTTTGTACATAGCCCAATAGTTATTTCTGCAATAAAAAGGATAGATGAAAGATCAATTGTTTTTGCATATAACCATACTGATAAAATTAAAAACTTTAGAATGTTATCTAAAGCTGATAAAGTTTTATCAGTTAACAGTACATTTACCTTAAAATTTAACAATCTATATAATTTGAAAAAGGCAGTTAATTTAGGTAATGCTATCATAAACCTTCCAGATTGCTGTAAGTTTAAAAGTATTAAGAACAATATTGTAATTGGTACATTGGGAAGAATGGTTGAGAAAAAAGGATTTGATCTGTTGATTAAAGCTTGTAATAAATCAGATAAGTTCACTTTAATTATTGGAGGTGAGGGTCCAATGAAAAAGTCACTTGTAAATATAGCTGGCAAGAATAACAAGAATATTAAATTCTTAGGATGGGTTAATAATTTAGATGTTTTTTTTAAATCAATTGATGTTTTTTGCCTTCCTTCTAGAATAGAACCTTTTGGAATGGTTCTAATAGAAGCTATGGCAAGAGGAATACCTGTTGTAAGTACAAATTGTGATGGCCCTAGGGATATAATTATTAATAAAAAAGATGGTGTTTTAATTAATGATCATAGCCCAGGAGGTATATTTGATGCGTTGGAATATTTAAGAAATGATTTTAATATGAGAAAAAAATTAGCTTCAGCTGGTAGAAAAAAAGTTATTGATAAATATACTATAGATATATACTCAGAAAAATTGAATGGTATTATTGGTAAATATTATACAGATAATAAACTACCAAGATGAATAATTATGATCTTATAGTAATAGGTGCTGGATCTGGTGGAGTGCGGGCTGCTAGAATAGAGGCTGATAGAGGAGCAAAAGTAGCTATTTGCGAAAAAAGTAGAGTGGGTGGTACTTGTGTTATAAGAGGCTGTATTCCAAAAAAATTGTTAGTATATGCATCAAACTTTAAATATGCTTTTCAGGATGCTATGGACTATGGATGGAATTCAAATAACATAGAACATAATTGGTTAAAGTTGTTAAAAGCTAAAAATAAGGAGTTAGATAGATTAGAAGAAATTTATAATAATCTTCTGGTACAATCGGGTGTAAAAGTATTTGAAGGACATGCTGAGATTATAAGTAAAAACGAAGTAAAAATAAACAACAGAATCTTATCTAGTAAATACATAATTATTGCTACAGGTGGATATCCTAAAAATTTAGATTTTGATAAAAACAACTTTAGTATTAACTCTGATGAGGCTTTAAATTTGAAAAATTTACCTAAAAAAATTGTTATAGTTGGAGGTGGCTATATAGCTTTAGAATTTGCTTGTATTTATTCATTATTGGGTTCAAAAGTCACTATCATTTATAGAGGAGAACAAGTGTTAAGAGGATTTGATGATGATTTGGTGAAAAATTTGTTAGAATCTTTAAAAAAAATAAATGTTGATATTAAAACAAATACAAATGTATTAAAAATTGAAAAAAAACTTACTTCATATGAAGTAACACTGAGCGATGATAATAAAATAAATACAAATCAGGTTCTTAGTGCGATTGGTAGAAATCCTACAACAGAGAACATGGGTATAGATAGAGTAGGTATATTATTAGATAAAAATAATGCAATAGTAGTTGATGAAAAATTTGCAACTAATATAAAAAATATATTTGCAATAGGTGATGTAACAAACAGAGTAAATTTAACTCCTGTAGCCATAGCTGAAGGTCATACATTATCTGAAAATTTATTTGGCAATAATAATAGAATCATGGATTATAACAATGTAGGGACAGCAGTATTTTCTACACCAGCATTATGTTCAATTGGACCTACTGAGAAGGAGGCTTTAAAAATTTATGGTAAGATTGATGTTTATGAAACAAAATTTAAACCCCTTAAATATTCTATTACTACTAGAGAATGTTATAATTACATTAAAATAATAGTTCAGCGCCCTAGCAGTAGAATTTTAGCTGCACATATGTTGGGCGATGAAGCTCCTGAGATCATACAGGCTATTGCGATAGCTATTACTTCTAAAGCTACTAAAGATGATCTCGATAAGACTATGGCTATTCATCCTACTGTGGCAGAAGATATAGTGACGCTGATGAATTTATATCGTAGATACTGAAATTAAGAAGTATAATATAATGAAGTAATGTGGAGAGTAGTTAAATATGAAAATTTCATGGAATCCTGATACTTGGAGGTCTTTTCCAATTAGACAACAACCTGAATATAAAAATAGTAATGAAGTTAAAGTAGTAGAAAAAAAATTATCAGAATTGCCACCTTTGGTATTTGCTGGTGAAGTGCGTACTTTAAAAAGCAAACTAGAAGATGTGGCATTGGGAAAAGCTTTTTTGCTACAAGGAGGTGATTGTGCTGAGAGTTTTTCAGATTTTAGTGCAAATAATTTGCGAGATTCTTTTAGGGTTATTTTGCAAATGTCAGCAATAATGACATATGCTGCTTCGTTACCAATAATTAAGGTAGGAAGAATGGCAGGTCAGTTCGCAAAACCAAGATCAGAAAACATTGAAACTAAGGATGGAGTTAGCTTACCTTCATATAGAGGAGATATAATTAATGATATAAAATTTGATAAGGTATCTAGAGAACCAGATGCTAATAGAATGTTGACAGCTTACAGTCAATCTGCCTCTACTCTCAATTTGTTGAGAGCCTTTGCGACTGGAGGCTATGCTGATTTAAACAAAGTACATCAGTGGACATTAGAATTCATTAAAGGAAGCCAGGAAGAAGAAAAATATTACGATCTGGCGAATAGGATAAGCGAGGCATTAAATTTTATGAATGCTTGTGGAATTAATAAGGAGAGTGTGCCAGAACTGAGACAAGTTGAATTCTTTACTAGTCACGAAGCATTATTACTACCTTATGAACAAGCTTTGACTAGAATTGATTCCACAACAGGAAATTGGTATGACTGTTCAGCTCATATGTTATGGATTGGAGAAAGAACAAGAGACTTAAATGAGGCACATATAGAATTTGCAAAGGGCATTTCTAATCCTTTAGGTGTCAAAATAGGCCCTAAAACTGAAGAAGACTATCTAATTAAATTAATAGATCTATTAAACCCTGAAAATCTAGCAGGTAGAATTACTCTTATATCTAGAATGGGTAGAGAAAATATTGAAAAAAAATTACCAAAATTGATAAAAAAAGTAGAGAGCGAAGGTAAATTAGTCGTTTGGTCTTGTGATCCAATGCATGCTAATACTTATAAGTCATCTACAGGTTATAAAACAAGATCCTTTGAAAAAATCATATCTGAAGTAGAAGCATTTTTTAATATACATAAAGTTGAAGGAAGTATAGCTGGAGGGATTCATTTAGAAATGACAGGGTCTGATGTAACAGAGTGTGTAGGAGGATTGCAGAAAATAAAAGAACAAGACTTGTCAAATAGGTATCATACGCACTGTGATCCGAGGTTAAATGCAAGTCAAGGTATAGAGCTGGCATTTAAGATATCTGAGGCGTTAAAAAAAGAAAAATAATCTAAGAGGCCCAATGAGAGATAGTGATTTAGAAAAAAAAATTTCAGAAAATACTGATCATTATTTTAAAAAATCTCGGCACGTAATTTTAAAAAATCGTGATGAGTTAGTTACCTATGCAATTTTTATGAGAAGACCTGTAATTTTTTGTCCAAAGATTGTGGTAGGCTGGTTGACTAAAGCTGCTAAAATAAGAAAAACTAATTTTAAAATTAAGCTTTGTTATGAGGAAGGGGCTTGGGTTGGAGCTGGTGAGCCTCTTATTTATTTATCAGGCAAACTAGCGGACTTAATTGATTTAGAAACCATGTACTTACAATTATTGGGTCCTTCTTGTGTGGCTGCATATAATGCTTATAGCATGTGTAGTGATCTTCCAAATACAAGCTTTTTAGCCATGGATGCAAGACATTGTGCTGGGGTAGAAATGCATGAACTTATGGCCTATGGAGCGAGTGTAGGTTCAAAAAAAGCTAAAACTGAAAAGAGGGCAAAAGGTTTTATTGGTTCTGCAAGTGATATTACGTCTAAATATTTTGGTGCTAAATCAGGTATGGGAACCATGCCTCATGCTTTTATTGGGTATGCAGGAAGTACACTTAAAGCGGCAGAAATGTATAATCATTATTATCCTGAAGAACCTATGACCATCTTAGTAGATTATTTTGGTAAAGAAATAACTGATACATTGCAAATATGTAATAAATTTCCTAAAAAAGCTAGAGAAGGATTATTATCCATTAGAATAGATACTCATGGTGGAAGATTTGTAGAAGATTTAGACACTGCCAAATCTTATGAAGTATTGGAAAAAAATGTTCCAGAATCAATTAGAACTTATAGAACTGAAGAAGAGTTAAGATGGATGGTAGGTACAGGAGTAAGCGCAGCTTCTATTTGGCATGTTAGGCAAGCACTGAACAAAAATGGATGGGACAATGTAAAAATAGTAGCCTCCTCTGGGTTTAATCCTGCTAAATGTAAACTATTTGCCAGCGTAAAAGTACCCGTAGATACTATTGGAACAGGATCTTATTTACCTGAACTTTGGAGTGAAACGTATGCTACAGCAGATATAATTATATACAATGGAAAGAATATAGTTAAGACGGGTAGAGAATTTTTGTTTTTAGAAAATAAAATAAAAAAAATATATGAATAATTTCTCAATTTTAATAGCGCAAATAAATACTACAGTGGGAGATATTGCAGGAAATTTGAACTCCATCACTAAAATTTTAAATAACTATAAAAATGAACAAGATAGTTTAATTGTTTTTCCTGAACTTTCATTAACTGGATATCCACCTGAGGATCTTGTTCTAAATGCTAACTTTATGGGTTCAACAGAAAATGCAATTGAAAAAATAAAGGAATACAGTAAAAATTATGAGTTTTCTATCATACTAGGTTGTCCTGTACGGTATAAAAATGGGATAGCAAACTCAGCTGCCTTTATTTATAAAGGAAATATAAAATATTTTCATAAAAATGATTTGCCAAACTATGGTGTTTTTGATGAAAAAAGAGGTTTCATTTCTGGGGATGCATACTCATATGTAGACTACAAAAATATTAAATTAGGTATTTTAATATGTGAAGATATGTGGACATCATCTTTACCTAATAAATTAGCTAAAGATGGTGCGGATATATTAATTTGTATAAATGCTTCTCCTTACGATTCTGTTAAGAATAACATTAGATTTATTAATGCTGAAAATAGAGTAAAAGAAACTGGATTGCCACTTGTATATGTTAATCAAATTGGAGGTCAGGATGAATTGGTCTTTGATGGAAGTTCTTTTGTTATGAATAATAGATCTGAAGTAACTACAAAATTTCCTAGTTGGAAAGAATGTGTGTCTAGAGTCAAATTTGATAGAATAAAAAATTCATGGATCCCATTTATAACTAAAATTAGTAAGGATTTTTGCTATGAGGATACAATAT